>CBFHLF010000046.1:0-13925 GCA_965656555.1 uncultured Acidiluteibacter sp.
AGTGCTATAATTTCAACTTAACTGCATATTGAAGTAGATGTAATGTTGATTGTTTGAGTAAAACGATAGCAGTTTTATTGTTTTAATTTTTTTCAAAAGTGGTTTGGATACATAAACTGAATTTTAGTTCTATGCTTTTTGGGCCTAAAATAAAATGGATCATTTTAAGGTGTAACGTTAAACTATAAATGCTTTTAAGTAGAAATTTCTAATTAAATCTGAAGAACAATTATCAATTAGATTTCTCTCAAATCTTCACCCTTAATCCACCCTTTATTTCCGTTCGGTAATGAAACATTTACCCAATCATTACTCTCGTCAAGGAGTTTTACCTTGGTACCCTCATGTAATACAAAAAGCACTGTCCCACTTTCACCCGGTGCACTTTTTATGCTAACCGTAGGCGTAAATATAATGGCTGATTTTGAAGTGGCTTGAAAGTTCTCTTGCTGAAAAGCGAGTAAATAGCAAAATAGCGAACAACCAAGTAATACTACTGCACTAAAAAATCCAATTCTTTTTACAAGGGGAGATTGACCGAATAAGTAAAGAAACCCTAAAATTAGAGCAATAAATAGGAGGGAAGTGCTATAAACAGCCCAATTATCTGCATTGTTTAAGTTGATGATTTCTGCATACCATCGGTTTATCACCAAATCTTTAGCAGGTTCTATTTTGTCGGTAGTTCTCGCATAGGCTAGTTGTAAGTTTTTCTTAACGTCTTCGTTAGCAGGCTCTATTTTTAGCGCTTTTTCATAATGCAAAATCGCCAATGGATATTCTTCAATTTTATAAAAGCTGTTACCTAGGTTAAACTGTAAGTTAAAGCCTTCTACGCCACTACTAATTAAATTTTGGTAAGCAGAAATTGCGACCTCATACTTTCCGTTTTCATAGGCTGTGTTTGCATTAGTAAACTCTTCTTTGATATCCGCGTTTGCCCATGTGGCAAGACTGAAAATCATACTTAAAGCAAAGACTATCTTTTTCATTTGATCTGATTTTCAATTTTACTAATTAATTCAACTGAAGATGCATATACGGTTGATGCAGGAATGTCAGCGCTTGGGGCATAGCGAGCCATTTCTGCATGCGTAATCAAGTCTTCTACCTCTTTTATGGTCTCTTGAGAAATATTTTTACTAGCTAGCGTTTCACTAATTATCGCAATAGACAATTCTGCTCTAGCAATACTAAATTTATCGGCAAAATAATCAAAAACAGCTTTTCCAATTTCTTGGTAAAAAGAGGTAAGATCATTTTTATCGAGGTGCTTTTTAGCGCTTGCAAGTCTTTTTGTGGCCATTTTATTGGCCTTTGATTTTCTGAGTAGCGTCTTGTCTCCATGCAATGCTTTCCGTTTTGATCGATACCAGATGCCTCCCCCAAGCATTGCAAATGGGAGCATACTGAGCAAATAAAACAACATTGAATTATAGTAGCCATCATTTTCATTTGTCAGTTCATCACTAGATTGCTTGATGTGTATAATATCATCGTTCAACAGCTCTATCTCTTCTTTTTTACTTGGAGAATAACTAATCACAGCTTCTCCATCGCCTTTAGCCACTTCTATAATCAACGGTTCTGTTGTGGCAGTTTTATAACTTTTACTTGACAAATCGAAGTAGCTAAACGTATATGCAGGAATAGTAAAAGTCCCTTCATGACGTGGTATGATTAAGAAATCAAATGTGCGCTTACCCGAGATACCACTCATATTGGTTGAAAACTGATCTTTTACTTTTGGATCATAAATTTCCAAATCTGGTTGTTTCGTCAACTCTGGCGCAGGAAGTAAGTGTAAATTTCCTTTTCCAGATACTGTAATGGTAAGATTAATAGCCTCGTTAGCTTTAACACTTGTTTTATTCGCCTTCATTTCAGCCATAAAGTTTCCTACCCCTCCGTTAAAATTATCTGGTTGATTACTAGGGAGTGGGTTGACGTTAATCTCGATGGGTTTACTTTTCAGCAGCACCTCTTTATTTTCAAAACCTCTACCAAACATTTGGTCTATCATACTACGGGATCTGCCACTTCGTACTTGATATAGTGCGTTTAACTCAATAGGGTCGATGGTTAACTTACCAGAACGCTGGGGGTAGAGGATGGTGGTTTTTAAATCAAACGTAGTATATTGTTTACCATTGTAGGTAGTTCTTTGTTGTTGTAAATTGTTATCATGTAAAGATTTAATGTCTTTGCTCCAGAATCCGTTTAAGTCAGGTACTTTGTTTACTGATAAATTGGCTAAGTTGTATCGAGTATATAGCACATAAGTGACACTCATTTTCTCGCCCACTGATACATTCTTTTTATCTACTCTAGCAGCTATAAAAAGGTCTTCAGCCATTTGATTTGCGGCCTTCAATTGGGCTTCTTCTCGTTCTTTACGTTCTTGCTCGGCACTTTTTTGTATGACTTTTATAGTAATGGGTTCAGTGGTAAAAACCTCACTTCCTGCATATCCTGTAGCAGGCCCAATTTCAAATATTCCTTCCTGAATTGACTGGATAACATAAGTGAGGGTAACTACCGTGCTTATGCGCCCATTGACGTTTTGCTGGCGATAAGATTGCATCGGGCCTTGCACAAGCTGAAACCCCTCAAAGCTTGGTTTTTCAAATTTTTGCAAAGAGGTATTTGTAGTAAATGTTACTTGAATACGCTCACCTACAGAAATCTCTGTCTTGCTAGCTGTTGCCTTAAAAGAGATGGAGCTTCCAAAACTAGATGTTAGGATCCCAAAACTAAAGATGAATAAGTAAATGATGTGCTGTGCCATATTGTTACCAATCTTTCTCGATGGTTATTTTTACTGCTTTTTTCTTCTTTTTTTGTAATTCTTCCTGAACTTGCTGCTCTCTGTTATTTAGGTTTTCAAGCATTCGCTCAGCATCTTCTTTTGATAATTCGTTGGGCTTAGGTTTTTGCTGTTCCTCTTGCTCTTGTTGCTCTTGCTGTTCTTGCTGTTCTTGTTCTTCTTCTTTTTCCTGTTGGTCTTGCTGATTCTCTTTGTTTTCTTCTTCTTTTTTATTTTCTTCGTCCTTGTTCTCTTCGTCTTTATTCTCTTCGTCCTTGTTTTCTTGCTCTTGTTGTTGCTGCTCTTGCAGTCGCTGTTTCGCGTAAGCGTAGTTATGTCGTGTTTCTTCGTCTTTTGGCTGATTAATTAACGCCCGTTTATAAGCCTCTACACTCTCTTTATACTTTTCAGTTTTCATGAATGCGTTACCAAGGTTATGATACGCTTTAGCTTTATCATTTTTATCAGTCGCTGCTTGTGCTGCTCGATCAAAATAGGTAGCGGATTCTTCGAACTTGCCAGCTCTATATAGCGCATCACCTAGATTATAAGTAGCATCACTCGTATTGGGGTTTTCTTCTAATGCCTTTCTATATTGTTGTTCCGCTTCTTCAAACTTGTTTTGTTTAAATAGTTCATCTGCGTTTCTTTTTAAAGCATAGTCGCTTTGCGCTACTCCAATAAATGGAAGTGCGCAACAAAATAACAGGATGTAATTTATTTTACTCATGCTGATTAATCTTCAAAAAGGTTAACTTTTTCTATCCATTTAGGCTTGCGCTCGGAAACAATAGCTTCTATTATTACCAATAAAAATGCTAGCCCAAAAAATAGTTGGTAACGGTCTTCAAAATCAGTAAAGATTTTACTCTCAAATTCTTTTTTCTCTAGACCATTTAATTCTTGTATGATTTGAGGAATACCTGCTCCGGAGTTGGTAGCTCTCACATATGATCCATTTCCTGCCAATGAGATTTCCTTAAGCATGTCTTCATTTAGACTACTAACTACTGTATTTCCATCATTGTCTTGTCGGAATCCATTTTTCCGACCACCTCTAAGCACAGGAATCGGAGACCCAGATGGACTACCCATACCTACCGTAAATACCTTAATTCCTTTTTTTCTTGCAGCTTCTGCCGCCGCGATGGCATCATCTTCATGGTTCTCCCCATCAGTTAAAATGATTAATGCTCTATTTGTGGACTCCTCTTCAGGAAAAGACTGGGTGGCTAATTCAATAGCCGCGCCAATTGCAGTTCCTTGTGTAGGAACAATATTAGTATTGATAGTTTGTAAAAATAGTTTTGCTGCAGAATAATCTGAAGTAAGTGGCAATTGGATAAATGCTTCTCCTGCAAATACGATCATTCCTATTTTATCATTCTTAAGCTTGGAAATTAATCGCTCCATAGCTAGCTTGGCTGCTGTAAGCCGATTAGGAGATAGGTCCTCTGCCAACATGGAGTTAGATACATCTATCGCTACCATTAATTCCAGTCCTTCCATTTTTACATCCTCTTGCTTTGTTCCAATTTGAGGGTTAGCAAGACCAATGATGATAAAGATGAAAGCAAATAGAAAAAGGAAAAACTTTAGCTTTCGTTTAACCGTCGATTGATTGGGCATTAAAGCTTCCACCGCAGAGAGTTTCCCCAACTTTTTCTTTGCGTTTAGCTGCCATCTGTTGTAAAGCATATTAATGATCAACAGAACTGGCACTAGCAATAAGGCCCACAAAAAGATGCTATGTTCAAATCTAAACATACTAGGTAATGGATTTAAATACAGTTACTTTTAATAAATAGGCTCCAAGAAGTGCAATTCCTGCAAGCAAACCAAATGGCAAAAATTCTTCCTTTTTTCTTCGGTATTCGGTTACTTCAATTTTTGATTTTTCCAGTTGGTCTATCTCTTCATAGATGGCCTCTAATTTTCTATTGTTGTTGGCTCTAAAGTATTTTCCGCCGGTTGTTTGAGCGATCTCAGTTAATGTTTTTTCATCAATCTTAACATCTACCATTTCATATGACCTTCTACCAAATGCATCTGTAACAGGGAATGGTGCTTTTCCATTGGTTCCTACGCCTATCGTATATACTCTCACATCAAATTCACGTGCAATTTCAGCAGCAGTTAGGGGAGGAATACTTCCGGCGGTGTTACTTCCGTCGGTAAGTAAAATAATTACCCGACTTTTTGCATCACTTTCCCTTAACCGATTTACTGCAGTTGCCAATCCTAAACCTATGGCAGTTCCGTCTTCTATCATTCCATTCTTTACATCGTTAAAGAGATTAATTACAACAGAATGGTCTGTAGTTAAAGGGCATTGTGTAAAGCTCTCCCCACTGTAGACTACTAAACCAATTCGATCCATTGGTCGATCTTTTATAAAGTCGATAGCAACCTCTTTAGATGCCTCCAAACGATTGGGCTTCAAATCTTCTGCTAGCATAGATCCCGAAATATCAAATGCAACCATAACGTCAATACCTTCTGAAACCACATTTTGATAACTTAATGATGATTGTGGACGGGCTAATACTGCAATCACAGCAGCTAGCGCAATTATTTTTAAGAAAAATGGCACGTGACGTAAGTTAACTTTCAGAGATGTGGCATCAGAAAAGCGTTCTAAACTAGAAAAACGGATGTCGGAGTTTTTCTTTTTTAACTTTAAAAAGTACCACAATATTAAAAGCGGTAATAAGGCAAAAAGTAGAAAAAAGCCAGGGTTTGCAAACTGTATTTCATTAAACCAACCTATCATTCTTCACCCTCCTTCGCTTTCTCTTCTATCACTTCTGATGGCTTTGTAAGTTCAACTACCTTTTTCACATCCACCATTGCAGCATCATTCTCAGATCCAATTGGCTGTTCCTTAGCGAACTTTACCATATCGGCAAGGAGCAATACGTGCATCACTTTCTTTTTTTCTGCTTCTGGAATATCCGTGGCTCTAAGCGCTAATATAATTTCATCAGATGTTTGCTCTAGTGCGTGAATTTCAAAGCGACGCTCTAAGTAAACCCTTAAAATGTGCGTTAACTCAGAATAGTATGCTTTCACTTTGTTTTGTTGCCACAACTTTTTCTTTGCAAGTTCATCCAATGCGGAAAGCGCTTCTATGTGGGCAGGGATTGTTGGTTTTTGTTTAAGTATCTCTTTTACTTCCTCAGGTCTATTATTCAGGTACCAAACAAGTCCAATAATTAGTAAAATTAAGATCAACCCAATCACAAAATAGTACCAATTAGTCTTGAAGAACTCCAAGAATGAAAAAGGTGTTTCTGCGATACCTTTGATATCTTTTATATCTGCATCAGGACTAAGTTTGATATCAACCACCTCCAAAAGCAATGGCTGCGTTTTAAATGCTACACCATTTACCGTAAACAAAAATGGTTCAATTGGATAAAATCCACTGTCCCATGCAGTAATGGTCAGCTCTTGAGATAAGATCTTGATTTTTACATCATCGGCATCATAAGCAGTGTCTATCTCTTTTATCTCTACAATTGATATTCCGCCGCTGAGTGTATCTTTTAAGACTGGAAAAATAACATTATTTCCTGCTGAGTAAGTTATTTGGATTGTTAAGTGAGCTTGATCACCTACTTTAATCTTATTACTATCAAGCATAGCTCGAACCTCGGCGGCAGTTTCCTGCCCAAAAGACGATACCGTTATTAAAAATAGGCTGAAGAAAAGGGTAAGATAGTACTTCATTATCTGCGGTGTTCTCTTCGTTTAAATAAATTCATTAATGGACCAACGTATGATTCGCCGGTAGATATGTTGGCTACATCGATTCCACTTTTGCGAAATGACTGCTCTTGAAGTTTTTTTCGCTTCAATACTTCTTTCTTATAGTTTAATCGAACTTCTTTGTCCGACGTATTTATCCACCGCTGTCGCCCTGTTTCTGCATCTCTCAGCTGAATCAAACCTACATCAGGTAGTTCATCTTCTAACTGATCGAAGATATTAAGCGCGACCAAATCATGTTTATTGTTGGTCATTTTTAGTGCATCCTCAAACCCTCTGTCCATAAAATCAGATATCATAAAAGCAGTACACTTTTTCTTGATTACCCGATTGAAGTAAGTGAGGGCCTCTTTAATGTTTGTTCCTTTGCTTTGAGGAGTAAACTCTAATAACTCTCTAATGATCATTAGTATGTGACTTTTTCCTTTCTTTGGAGGAATAAACTTCTCTACTTGATCACTAAAAAATAAAACCCCGACTTTATCATTATTATTAATTGCTGAAAAAGCGAGCACTGCGCATATTTCTATGATTTGCTCTTTTTTCGTCTTTTCCTGAGATCCAAAGTTTTCGGAACCACTTACATCAACGATAAGCATTACGGTCATTTCGCGCTCTTCTTCAAAAACTTTAATGTAAGGTTTATTAAACCGAGCAGTTACGTTCCAATCGATGGTTCGTATTTCGTCCCCAGGTTGATATTCCCTGACTTCGCTAAACGCCATACCTCTTCCTTTGAACGCCGAGTGGTATTCCCCAGAAAAAACCTGAGTAGACAAACCGCGGGTTTTAATCTCGATTTTTCGAACTCTTTTTAATAATGCTTTAGTATCTGTCATGTGGTAACAATTGAATTTTAAAACTGATCTCTAAATATCAATTATTAAGGTACTTCAACTGCATTAAGGATTTCGTTTACGATGTCTTCACGAGTAACTTCTTCTGCCTCTGCTTCATAAGTCAATCCTATTCTGTGACAAAGCACATCTTTGCAAATTGCACGTACGTCTTCAGGAATCACATATCCTCTTCGCTTAATGAATGCGTATGCTTTAGCTGCAAGTGCAAGGTTAATGCTTGCTCTTGGCGAACCTCCAAAACTGATAAGGTCCTTGAATCGCTCTAGGCCGAAATCTTGAGGATATCTTGTGGCAAAAACAATATCAACGATATATTGCTCAATCTTTTCATCCATATATACTTCACGAACAACTTCTCTTGCCCGTACAATATCATCAGGAGTAATAATTTTACTTGCTTTTGGCATTCCGTCTTTAGCAAGGTTACTTCTGATAATTCTCTTTTCTTCTTCTTTCTTTGGGTAGTCCAATACCACTTTTAACATGAATCGGTCTACTTGTGCTTCGGGTAGGGGATAAGTTCCTTCTTGTTCTACCGGGTTTTGTGTAGCCATCACTAAAAATGGTTTTGGTAGTTTAAAGGTTTCCTCTCCAATAGTAATTTGCTTTTCTTGCATAGCTTCTAACAGTGCACTCTGAACTTTGGCCGGAGCTCTATTGATTTCATCTGCAAGCACAAAATTGGCAAAAATAGGCCCTTTCTTAATGTTAAATTCTTCTTTTTTCTGACTGTAAATCATGGTACCAATCAAATCCGCTGGCAATAAGTCAGGTGTAAATTGTATTCTACTAAACTGTGCATCTACACAAGTAGCCAATGTATTAATCGCCAATGTTTTTGCTAATCCGGGAACACCCTCTAGTAAAATGTGGCCATCAGATAAAAGCCCAACGAGTAACCGTTCAATCATGTGCTTTTGACCAACAATTACCTTATCCATTTCCATGGATAATAAGTCTACAAAAGAGCTTTCCTTCTGAATTTTCTCGTTAATGGCTTTAATATCCATCGATTGATTTCCAACAATTGTTGTTGCTTCTGTAGTGTTTGATTCTTCCATTTTATCGAACTAATTTTGAGGTTGACTAAATTATAAATACAGCCTGCAAATCACTGATAGTGGGCTGTTAATTATTGTTAACTCAATTTAGAACTTAACATTATTTATACTTAAACAGATGAACGGCCCAAACACAAGAATAGAGCAGATATTAAACACGGATAGCGAATTATTTGATGAAGTGGTTGCTATTCGAAAAACAGTATTTGTTGAGGAGCAGCAGGTAGCTCCAGAAGAAGAGTTCGATGAATTTGAACATATTTCGAAGCATTACTTATTCTTTGTGGATGATACGCCAATTGCAACTGCAAGGTGGCGATTTATAGGTGATAAAATAAAGTGCGAGCGTTTTGCGTTACTAAAATCTTACAGAAATAGTGGGTATGGATCTGTTTTGCTCAAGCATTTGTTAAATGAAGTGTCGGGGAAAAGTGATTTTATATACTTACATGCTCAGTTAAAAGCGATTCCGTTCTATGAGCGACAAGGATTCCAAAAAGTTGGAGAACAGTTTTCTGAATGTGATATTCTACATTATAAAATGATTTATTATACGTAGGTAAAATGTGCATAAAATTGACTTTAAGATCTGTAGTCAAGCAAATATTCAAAAACTATATTTAGCTTAAATTATTTATTATTAATAGTTTGGTTTTATTTTTTTAGGTTAAACTTTTTAATCTATGTATTAAATGAAACCCTTACTTTTAACGGACAGAATATTGTACAAATAAATCGTTGTAATGTCAGAGTCAAAAAAGTCAAGAGAAGAGCTAGAAAAAGAGTTAAGCGACTTGAAAAAGATGCATGAGAAGGAACTGATGGCTCATAAGAGGGCTGAGGAAGAAGTAGCTTATCTTTCAGATCTTCAGCGGGTACTTATGATGATTGCTTCTCAGTACATTAATATCCCATTAGATAAAGTAGAGGGCGCTATTCACGAGTCACTTGGAGAGTTGGGACGGTTTGTTGATGCGGACCGTGTATACATTTTTGATTATGATTTTGACAAAATGGTGTGTAATAATACCTATGAATGGTGTGGAAATGGAATTGAACCACAAATAGATGAGTTACAAGAAGTACCAATCGAAGCATTGCCTTGGTGGTTAGATGCACACTCAAATAACAAGACGCTGTTTATTCCCAAGGTAAGCGACCTCCCTAAAAATGATGGTGTAAGACAAATTTTAGAACCACAAGACATTAAAAGTCTGATGACTTTACCAATGATGAATGAAGGTAAATTAATTGGTTTTTTAGGATTTGATTCGGTAAAACACCACCATTTTTATACAGAAAAGGAAGAAGTGTTATTGAAAGTGTTTTCTGATATGCTAGTAAATGTTACTAATCGACAACGATTGCAGCAGGATTTAATCAACGCAAAGAATCGGGCAGAGGAGAGTGATCGGCTTAAAACTTCATTTTTGGCCAATATGAGTCACGAAATCAGAACTCCTATGAATGGAATTCTTGGGTTCGCAGGCTTACTTAGGGAGACAGAATTTTCGCATGAAGAACACAATGAGTATGTTGGTATTATTGAGAAAAGTGGACAACGTATGCTTAATATTATAAATGATATTGTAGACATTTCTAAAATAGAGTCAGGACAGGTAGAGCTAGAACTAATTGAACTGGATGTGAATAAATTATTATCAGAACTATATTCATCAAACAAAAAGGATGCAGAATATAAAGGCATTGATTTGATGTATAATGGAGATATATTCAAAAAGGAGTTGATCACTTCAGACGAAGTGAAGCTGCATAAAGTGTTGAGTAATTTAATTAGTAATGCCATTAAGTTTACACATCAAGGGTCGGTTGCCTTCGGCTATGAGAAAGTGAATGACTCTTTACAGTTTTATGTAAAAGACACAGGAGAAGGAATCACGCCTATGCAGCGTGAGCTTATATTCGAACGGTTTCGCCAGGGTAACGAATCTCTCGCGAGAAAGTACGAAGGAGCAGGTCTTGGATTATCTATTTCTAAAGCGTATATCCAATTGATGGGCGGAGAAATATGGGTGGATAGTGAGGTAGGTAAAGGAGCCAATTTCTATTTTACCGTTCCTGTTAAGGTGACGGTGAAGTAAGTCAATAATACTTTTTATTCACAGGTATTTGGATGATGGGATTAAACATCCATTTTAATGACAATTTAAATATCTTTGGCGCATAAACTCATTTGTGATTCCTATCAATGGCTCAAAAAATCCCTTTTAATAAGCCCTTCCTTACAGGAAATGAAACTAGGTACATTGAAGATGCTGTTAAGTCGGGACACATATCCGGAAACGGTATTTACACTAAAAAATGCCAGACTTTTTTTGAGGAGAGATTTGATATCAAAAAAGTACTGCTTACTACCTCTTGTACTGATGCTTTAGAAATGGCGGCCATTCTTCTGAATATAAAGGAGGGAGATGAAGTCATTATGCCATCCTATACTTTTGTATCTACAGCAAACGCATTTGTGTTAAGAGGAGCAAAGATCGTCTTTTGTGATAGTAGAGAAGATCATCCTGGGATTGATGAAGAATCAATAGCAGATCTAATTACCGAAAAGACCGTCGCTGTTGTACCGGTGCACTATGCCGGAGTAGCCTGCGATATGGAAAAAATCATGCAGCTATCTCGAAAGCATAATCTTTATGTAGTAGAAGATGCAGCACAGGCCATCGATAGCTATTATACCTTTTCGGATGGAAGTATTAGGGCGCTTGGAAGTATCGGTCATTTGGCAACATTTTCATTTCACGAGACCAAGAATATTATATCTGGAGAGGGCGGTTTGTTGGCCATAAATGATGAAAGATTTATTGAGCGAGCAGAAGTCATTTGGGAGAAGGGAACAAATCGTTCTGCATTTTTTCGTGGGGAGGTGGATAAGTATGGTTGGGTAGACATTGGATCTTCGTTTTTGCCTTCTGAAGTAATTGCGGCATTTCTTTGGGCTCAGTTAGAAAATTTAGAGGGGATTCAACATAAAAGAAAGCAGATTTGGGAGCGGTATGAAGAGAGTTTGTCTGATTACTATACCTCTCCTGTAATTCCGAATTACGCAACTAACAATTCACACCTATATTATTTGTTGTGTCATTCATTAGAAAAAAGAGATAGGTTAATTGCTTTTCTCCTTAATCAAGGTATTCAAGCTGTTTTTCATTACTTACCTCTTCATTCTAGTCCATTTCACGCCTCAAACTGTTTTGAAAGTAATTTTACAAACTGTAATAGATACAGTAGTGCTTTAATTCGATTACCCTTTTATTTTGAATTAACTTCTAAACAACAAACTAACGTAATAGAGAACATAAAAAAAGAGCAAATTGTGAATAAAACAATTTGCTCTTTATGATATTAAAATAGGTTGTTTTAAGCGTTAGATGTCGCTTTTGGTGAACCTGCCATAATCTCATCATTTGCATATTCGGCATACTTGGTGAAGTTTTTTGTAAATGCTTCAGCCAATGTGTTTGCTTTTCGATCGTATGCATCCTTATCTGCCCACGTATTTTTAGGACTTAATATTTCTTGAGGAACATTAGGGCATTCAGTTGGCATAGACAATCCAAATACTTCATGTGTTTCATAGTTCACATCATTTAGATTGCCTTCTAATGCAGCAGTAATCATAGCTCTCGTATACTTTAAGCTCAAACGCTTACCTGTACCGTAAGCTCCGCCTGACCACCCTGTGTTTACTAACCAAACTTTAACATTGCTCTCTTGCATTTTCTTACCAAGCATTTCAGCATATTTGGTAGGGTGTAGTGGCATAAATGGAGCACCAAAACAAGCAGAAAATGCTGTTGTTGGTTCAGTAATACCTGCTTCTGTTCCTGCTACTTTTGCAGTATATCCTGAAATAAAGTGATACATCGCTTGACCAGGAGTTAATTTTGAAATAGGAGGTAACACACCGTATGCATCGCAGGTCAAGAAGAAAATATTTTTAGGAGCAGGCCCTGACGAACCTTCTTGAATGTTGTCGATGTGGTGGATTGGGTAAGAAACTCGAGTGTTCTCAGTTTTTTCGGAGTCTTTGAAATCTACTATTGATGTTCCATCTTCAAAATTTATGTTCTCTAGAAGTGCACCAAATTTAATAGCATCGAAAATCTGAGGTTCTTGTTCTCTAGTTAAGTCGATGCACTTAGCGTAGCATCCACCTTCAAAATTAAAAACAGAGTCATTATCCCAACCATGCTCATCGTCACCAATTAATCGTCTATTTGGATCAGAAGAAAGTGTTGTTTTACCTGTACCTGATAAGCCGAAGAAAACAGCCGTATCACCATCTTTACCTACGTTAGCAGAACAGTGCATTGAAAGGACCTCTTTCTGATGTGGTAAAATAAAATTTAATGCTGAAAAGATACCTTTTTTGATTTCACCTGTATAACCAGTTCCACCGATAAGTAGGATTTTTTTGCTGAAGTTCATTACAGCGAAATTGTGCTGGCGAGTTCCATCGATTTCAGGATCCGCCATAAATCCAGGCGCACAAATGATTGACCATTCAGGATCGAAATTCATAATTTCTTCTTGAGTTGGTCTCAAAAACATATTGCTCGCAAATAAATTAGACCAAGGGAACTCAGTTACAACTCGCAAATTCATTTTATATTTTTCACTAGCACAAGCATACGCGTCTCTTACGTAAACCTCTCTATTTGCTAAATATGCAGTAACTCTGTTGTATAGGCTATCAAATTTGTCAGCATCGAATTTAATATTAATGTCTCCCCACCAAACTGCATCTTTTGTTACGTCGTCCATAACAATAAAACGGTCTTTAGGCGATCGTCCGGTAAATTCTCCTGTATCAACTGCAAGAGCTCCTGTAGACGATAGTGCACCTTCGCCTCTAATAATTGTATCTTCAATTAATTGAGCTGGTTCTAAATTCCAAAATGCTGCTGAAACTTTTCCAAGTCCCAATGAAGCAATGGATGCATTTTTGGCTTTTAATCCAAATTCAGTCATAAAATGTATGTTTTGATTTCTAAAATAACACACAACTGTAATGTGCAGTTGTTTAATGTTAATTTGTTTTAAAAATTTACCATACAAAAGTACCCCAACTTTTTAGAACACCGAAAGAAAATATACTCAAATGAGCTAATTTTTTTCATAGTTTATTGTTTAAAACCTTTAGCTTTGATTTTTAAAACAGCCCAAAAATTATAGAACTAGACATGATTACCTTTTTCGATGGCCTTCTTGGTAGCTTTTATTTTTTGGTAATTATGATTATTGGTTGGATGTATTCCAAACAAAGAATTAGTGAAGGTAAATTAAACTATAAATATTATCTACCATCACTTTTTGTGCACCTTTTCGGAGTCACTTTTTTCTGTTTGGTTTATGGCTTTTATTATGGAGGGGGGGATTCTTATTACTACTTTAGAGGAG
>CBFHLF010000047.1:0-13662 GCA_965656555.1 uncultured Acidiluteibacter sp.
CCATGTGCTGTTTTTATTGTATGAAATTGTAAGCGGTAGGAAACCATCTGACAAGTTTTTGGAAAACGCTCAGGTCGTTGGATTCGTAATTCTCTTAGCGCTAATGGTATTGGCAAATGGTAACGACATTTTAAGACTGTTCCAGTAGTCTTATTAACACCTTATTGTTTTTTAATTCTTCTGCTCTTAATAGGGATAGAAAAATTATCATTTACCTTTGAAAAAAACTCTTTTTCAATGAAAACCATTAGTTTACTTTTCAGTTTTATGGCGTTTGCAACCCTCGGGTTTGCTCAGAGTGGTACCATGCAATTTAATGGAGGCTCAGCAGCAGGAAAAGCATCTGTTTTATTAATTCCTTTTGAGCCTTTTATGTATTTATCAGAGATTGATAAACAATTAGAAAAGGAGAGCAAACTTTCGGGACAAGAAATGAAAGCAGAGTTTGTAAAAGCCCTCGACTTTCATCTTTATCAAGCTTTTAATGAAAACTATACCGTTCTTTCCTTCTACTTTATGGAAGATGAAATCGAGCAGGATTTAACGCATATTTATCGGTCTAGGAAACTAAACTTTGAACCACTTCCGGCTGAGGACCAAAGCCTAGTGAAAGAGAAAGCTACTTCATTGAAAGGCAAACTCAAAAAATCCTTTAAAAAGGAAGATGAAGCAGACTACGGAGGTCAAGTGGTCACCAAAAGAAATCAGGAAGAGCGTTTTATGAACGCTGAAATTACCAACAACAACCTACTGGACAGCTTGCACACCAAACATGGAGCAAAATTGTATCTATTTATTAATCAGCTGGAGTTTAGAAATCTATACGGCGATTATACCACCATGCAGACCGGCGAATACAATAGAGAAGCCAAAGTTCACTACACGCTTTTTACGAAAGAAGGCGTGGTGATTGCAAAAGGTATTTCTGCAGTCGAGTTTCCATCGAGAGAAAATAAGATTGATGAAATTACGAGCAGATATTTCCCTATTTTAGCTGCAGGTATTTATGACCAAATAAACACCATCACAACTCCTAATAATTAATCTATGATAATGCAAATCATTGGTCCTTACACGGCTATTATTGGAATAAGCCTTGTAATTATACTTTCATACTTCTTTAATATCATTTCTCAGAAAACGAACATTCCGAGCGTTTTGCTGCTGATTGTCTTAGGTATTTTAGCCAAACAAGGAATGAACATTATCGAACTAAAGGTACCTGAAGGGCAACTTTTTAACGCCCTTGAAATCCTCGGAATTGTCGGTTTAATCATGATTGTATTGGAAGCCGCATTAGATTTGGAGTTAACCAAGGAAAAGTGGCCAACTATATGGAAATCATTTTCCGTAGCTCTCATTTCACTTTTAGGATCAACCGCGATACTAGCATACATTATTAATTTCTTTTTAATTGATAATGTGTTTACCTGTATTCTTTATGCCGTTCCGTTATCAGTAATGAGCAGCGCCATTATCATTCCGAGTGTTGGTGGACTAGGCGCAGAAAAGAAAGAATTCATGGTGTACGAGGGTACTTTTTCTGATATCCTTGGGATTATGCTCTTTTACTTCCTTACCGGAAATGCGGAAACAGAAAGCACCAAACTGATTGTACTAGATGTAATTACCAATATTGGTATCACCGTGGCATTGTCGCTAATTATTAGCTACGGACTCGTTTTAATATTTCAAAAGCTTAATTCTAGCGTAAAGCTGTTTTTGCTAATCGCTGTGCTGTTGATGTTATACGCAGTAGGTAAACTTTTCCACCTTTCTTCTCTAATTATCATACTTGTATTTGGCCTTGTACTCAATAACTACAAGATATTCTTCAGAGGATTTATGAAAAAGTGGATCAATAAAGACTCCTTGAAAAAGGTCTCCAATGAGTTTCACTTGGTTACCATTGAAAGCGCATTTGTGGTGAGGACTTTCTTCTTTGTGCTATTTGGAGTGACCATTACGCTGCAGTCTTTATTCAATTTAAAGGTGGCCATGATTAGTGGTTTAATCTTACTTGGCCTGTATGTAATTCGTTTTATTGTGCTTAAAGTATTTGTGCAGCGAGACATTCTACCTCAGCTATTTTTAGCGCCAAGAGGTTTGATTACCATTTTGTTATTCTTTGCGATACCAACAGAATATCAAGTAGAGAATTTTGATTCAGGTATTCTTTTGTACACCATTATCATCAGCTGTATCATTATGGCTGTTTCATTGGTTGCTAGCGGCAAGCGTATAGAACCAGTAGAGGATATGTCGTTTATTTACGGCCCGAAAGTAGAAAACGAGGTAGAATCAATGCCAGTGGTGGAGCAAAACTCTGAGAAAAAGGATGATTTAATTGATGAGAAGTAGAATCAGTTATAACTTCTACATTTTCACAATTACCTGACTTCTCAAAAAACTAACCTCCATCCATTGCAACAATTAGAATTCAAGCGTATTCTTGTAAAAAAAGCCATGTTCAGAATAGTCCTCTCACTCTATTGCTTATTATCACTTGTAAATCTATCTGGACAAATTAAGTCAGGGCCAATGCTTGGCTATAATACCATGCGGGAGGTCTTAGTGTGGGTAGAATTAGAAAAGCCCGGAGAAGCTAAATTTGTTTATTGGAACAATACTGACACGGTTAAAATCAGCGCTACCGCAGAAAGCAATTCTAGCAATACAATAAAGTTTGTAACAGATTTGCTGATTCCCGGAACTACCTACCAATATCAAATACATGTTCCACATGAAAATTTCCAATCGTCCATTTATCAATTTACAACACAATCTAACTGGCAGCATCGAGCTGATCCGCCTACGTTTAAAATGGCTTTGGGAAGTTGTGCATACCTAAATGAGGAACAATACGATCGACCAGGCGAGCCATACGGCAGAAACTATGGTATTTTCAACCAAATTGTTGATCAGCAACCTGAAATTATGCTATGGTTGGGCGATAATTTTTACTTAAGAGATGCCGATTTGTATTCGAAGGCTGCCACCTACTATCGATTTTCTACAGATAGAGCTACAAAGGAACTTCAGCCATTGCTTTCTTCAGCGCATCATTACGCCATTTGGGACGATCACGACTTTGGACCCAATGATGCAGACGGTAGCTATGTCGGAAAAGAAAATAGCTTAGCCGCTTTTCAATCGTATTGGGGAAACCCCTTTTTTGGAGTAAATGGTCAACCTGGCATTACCTCAGCATTCGAATACAACGATGTGGACTTTTTTCTTTTGGATAATCGCTACCATCGGAATGCAAACTATAGAAGTACCGGTGATAAAGCCATGCTTGGAAAACCACAAATAGAATGGTTAATAGATGCATTAAAATACAGTAGTGCTCCTTTTAAATTGGTCGCAGTCGGTGGCCAGGTATTGAACACTGCCGCAGTTTATGAGAACTACTCCACATTCCCTGAAGAGCGATCGTTTCTGCTTAAAAGAATTGAAGAAGAAGGTATTAAAGGAGTGGTTTTTGTAACAGGCGATCGGCACAAGACAGAATTGAGTTACCTCAAAATGAATGATGAAACCGCTGTTTACGACCTCACAGTTTCTCCACTTACGGCAAAATATTACAATACGATTGATGAACCCAATACGCTTAGAGTTGAAGGTACACACACAGCAACCAACAACTTTGCAATTTTAGAATTTTCAGGAAGCCTTGAAAATAGAATAATGGAAATCACCATCTATAATCACGAAGGGAAAGTGGAGTGGAAAAAGCAGATCGAACGCTTTTAAATTTCCATCATTTTGATGACCATCTCTTTATTGGGAGTGTTTAGCTCAAAAGCAACGTCTTCAAAATCAGGCACTCCAAATGTGAGTTTTGGGTAATTAGAAAAACCAAATGGCTCTTGGGGTATGCCGAAAATGGATTTATCCGCTACTTTATTATCATTGATATCATGTAGTATTGCTATAGCATAAGTCCCATAAGGTAGATTTTTCACCTCTTGAACGATGCGCTCAGCTTTGACCGGAGTACCTTTGGCAAAGACAGCTTTTCTATATTCATTGGGCCAACCGTCCTCATTTTTGAAAATTAAAATGCTGATGTTGCCTTTTTGCTGATGAATATCGTGCACATGTATCGTCAAGTTGCCTGTTTTCTCTGTGTTGAAGGCGGAGAAGAACGTTGCTGAAAAAACAGCGAACAGAAAAAAGGAGTAAAATCGTTTCATGTATTAGGCACTAACCAATTCAATTGTAGTGATTTCAGGTGGCATGCCTATTCTACCAGGGTAGCCAATATATCCGAAACCTCTATTCACGTACAAATATTGCCCTTTTTGTTGATACAATCCTGCCCATTCATCATAAACATATTGCACCGGACTCCATTTTACACCGGGAATATCTACTCCAAATTGCATGCCATGCGTGTGCCCAGAGAACATAGCAGAGATATCTGGAAATAAAGGAAGGACTTCTGCTTGCCAATGACTGGGATCGTGCGATAAAAGCAGTTTTGTAGCAATATTTTCAGTGCCTTTTACGGCCTCTGCTAATTTCCCATACTTAGGAAATCGTGCCTTTGCTCCCCAATTTTCAATACCCACTACAGCTATTTGTTCACCATCAATCTCAATGATCTCATTTTCGTTCATGAGTAGCTTCCATCCCATGGCTTTTTGCATATCAGCCAACTGTTTTAGGTTATTTGCCTTCTGCTGACGAGAGTCCCAAGCTACATAATCTCCATAATCGTGATTCCCAAAAACTGAATAAACACCATGAGGTGCTTTTACTTGTGAGAATACCGAAATCCAATCTTTTAACTCTTCAGATCGATTATTAACAATATCGCCAGTAAAGAAAACCATGTCAGGCTTTTCATTCATCAACATTTCTACACCACCTTTTACTGCTGTTCTATTCCAAAAACTACCGGAATGGATATCCGAAACTTGCACGATTTTCATCCCATGAAAAGCCTTCGGCAAGTTGGCTAGCGGCAATTTAATCCGTCGTAC
Organism: uncultured Acidiluteibacter sp.; assembly: GCA_965656555.1. Classification (GTDB taxonomy): domain Bacteria; phylum Bacteroidota; class Bacteroidia; order Flavobacteriales_E; family Vicingaceae; genus Acidiluteibacter. The sequence goes on from CBFHLF010000047.1 coordinate 4,992, forward strand.
ACGGTAATCGTGAGCCCCAGAAATTATACCCCAAGACATACCAACAAGCGGCACTGCAGCAGCAAATGCAGCAGTTTTCACTAGAAAGTCTGATCGTGTAATCGTATTATCACTTGTTTCTGTAACAGCCGACTCTGAAGTAAAAAAGCTACCAATATACTTGATCAGCCGCACCAAGTCATCAATCAAAAGAAAAACAACAAAGAAAAGCTTAGAAATGTAATTGATAAACACTCCAACTAATAAAAACATTTTGAGCGACTTACTATAAGCATCTACATTAACAAAATGGTAAGTAAAAAAAGCCGCAAGCGTTAAGATGGTTAGCCCCCAATAAGCATATTTTAATGTTTTCTGTGTGGAAGATGACAGAGGAGATACCAGCACTTTAATTCCTTGAAAGACATACCAGTCAATCAATAGAAAAATAAGTGCTATTAGCGGAATTAAAAAGATTTTATTCATTGTTGGGAAACAAGTAGTAATCGATTAAGTTTGCAGAAAAAAAGAAGCATTCTTGCATCTTATGAGGGAAATTATTCTATTCAGCGAATTTAATTATTGATTCGTCTCAATATTTGTTTATTTCGCAGATGGAACTACATTTAATTTTTTTTAACACCTATCAATATTTAACCAACAAATTTTATCAATGAAACGAATTAAAGCAAGTGTAATTACAGCTGCCTTAGTTACAATGGCATTTTCGACCAATGCCATTGCTCAAACAGCACCAGCTATTAAAAAAGACAGCAATTGGACCAAAGGAGGATTAGCCTCATTCAATTTCTCACAGGTAGCATTGAGCAATTGGGCCGGTGGTGGTCAGAGCTCTATTGCCATCAATGGTTTTTTAAATATTTTTGCGAACTATAAGAAGGGTGTGCACACTTGGGAAAATAGCTTAGACCTTGGGTATGGTATTGTACAACAAGGAACTGCAGACTTTGTAAAAAGTGACGATAAGATTGACTTTACGTCAAAATACGGGCGCCAAGCATCTGAAAAGTGGTACTATACTGGTTTAGTAAACTTTAAATCGCAATTTGCTCCAGGATACAATTCTCCAGACGAAATTACTCGAATTTCAGACTTCTTAGCTCCAGGTTATGTGCTTGCATCTATCGGTATGGATTACAAGCCGAATGATGTGTTTTCTGCTTACATATCACCAGTTACGGGAAAATTCACCATTGTTAGAGATGATTCTTTAAACTCTGTTGGTGCATTTGGTGTAGAAGAGAATGAAGTATTAAGAACTGAATTCGGGGGATTTGTTCGATTACAGTATAAGCAAGATATCTTAGAGAATGTAAACCTACAGTCTCGTTTAGAGTTGTTCTCTAATTACTCTAACAATCCTCAAAACATTGATGTAAACTGGGAAACCATTTTATCAATGAAAGTTAATAAGTTTATTACTGCTAACATTTCTGCAACAGTAGTATACGATGACGATATCGATATTGAAATCGATAATAACGACGACGGAATTGTTGACAAAACAGGACCGAGAACACAGTTTAAACAAGTATTGAGCGTAGGGTTAGCTTACAAATTCTAACATTTAATATAACAGTTTATTAACCCCTTTGGATTTATTTCCAAAGGGGTTTTCTTTTACCGCCTATTTTACTTTTAATCCAAGTATTGAAGTACTACATTTGTTGAAAATAGAATTTTAAACTAACTTATATTATGGCTCAATCTGTAATTGACATTACGAAAGAACTAAAAGAACTAGGATTAAAACCCTTAAATAACGGTACTTCCACCGGTGGAAATTGGATGGAAAATAATCTAGACCCCATCACCTCATACTCACCTGTTGATGGTGCTGAAATTGGTAAAGTAGGAGTCTCTACAGAACAGGAATACCAAGAAGTAATTGCAGTTGCAGAAGCAGCATTTAAGCAATGGAGAACAGTTCCCGCTCCTAAGAGAGGTGACATGGTGAGACAGTTTGGAGACAAACTAAGAGAAAAAAAAGAAGCCTTAGGTAAGTTGGTTTCTTACGAGATGGGTAAATCGTACCAAGAAGGACTTGGAGAGGTTCAAGAAATGATCGATATCTGTGAATTTGCAGTTGGTCTTTCTCGTCAATTACATGGGTTAACCATGCATTCTGAGCGACCTAACCACCGAATGTATGAGCAATACCACCCACTCGGAATTGTTGGTATCATATCAGCATTTAACTTTCCTGTTGCTGTTTGGGCTTGGAACACCGCTTTAGCCTGGGTTTCAGGTGATGTATGTGTATGGAAAGGGTCTGAAAAAACACCACTTTGTAGCGTTGCATGTCAGCACATTATTGCTGAAGTATTGGCTGAAAACAACCTTCCTGAAGGGATTAGTTGTTTAATTACGGGTGACTATAAAATTGGTGAAATAATGACCAATGATAAACGTGTGGCACTAGTATCAGCAACAGGATCCATTCGAATGGGTAAAATAGTAGCCGAAACTGTCGCAAAACGTTTAGGAAAGTCATTATTAGAATTAGGTGGAAACAACGCTATCATCATTACAGAATCAGCTGATTTAGAAATGTGTATTCCTGCTATGGTATTTGGTGCAGTAGGTACTTGTGGACAGCGTTGTACTTCTACAAGAAGACTAATCATCCACGAAAGTTTATACGATACCGTAAAAGAGAAGTTAGTAAATGCATACAAACAACTCCGAATTGGTAACCCATTAGATGAAAACAATCACGTTGGACCGCTTATCGATACGGATTCTGTAAATGCCTACCTATCTGCAATTGAACAAGTAAAAGCGAGTGGAGGAAATGTAATTGTTGAAGGTGGAGTATTCGAAGGTGAAGGTTATGAATCTGGTTGTTATGTTAAACCAGCCATAGCTGAAGCAGATAATTCATGGGAAATTGTTCAACATGAGACATTTGCACCAATTCTTTACATCATGAAATATAGCACACTAGAAGAAGCAATCGAATTGCAAAATGGTGTTGTACAAGGACTATCATCAGCAATTATGACTGGTAATATGCGCGAAATGGAGCTATTCTTATCCACTAGAGGTTCTGATTGCGGAATAGCTAATGTAAACATTGGTACATCCGGAGCTGAGATCGGTGGTGCTTTTGGCGGAGAGAAGGAAACTGGTGGAGGTAGAGAGTCAGGTTCTGATGCTTGGAAAGCTTATATGAGAAGACAAACTAATACCATCAATTACGGTAATGATTTGCCACTAGCACAAGGAATCAAGTTTGACTTATAATTAATAGGTAATATAAATGAAAAGAGGCTTGGCTTATGCTAAGCCTCTTTTTTTTGTAACACAATTAACTTTTGTTAACTACCTTATTTTTATCTATAATTGTAAGACTTAAAAACATATCATTGGTAGTTAATTACTAATGATTATTATTATTTAATCTATTTATTATATGAAAAAATTAACATTAATGGCAGCAGTTATTTTCTCGTTGTCGTCTTGTGTGGTTTATGAATCGCATACTGTAACTGGAAATCCGATTGGAACCAAAAGGGGTGTTTCTAAAGTTGGAGCTTTCTCAAAAGACAAAGACTTTACAATGGCTGGGGCAGCTAAAAAAGGAAATATTGATAAAATAGGTAGTGTTGATACAAAGGTTACTGTATTCATTCTTCCGTTTTACAAGACTATCGTTACAGGGGAATAATTATTTATAAAATTTAAAAAGAATCTAGATGAAAAATATTAAATATTTAGCAAGCACTGCTATTCTTTCTGCCTTATTATCTTCTTGTTCAATAACAACTCCATTAGCTGTTACTGAATTGCCGATTGGTCCTAAAAAAGGAGTGAGTGAGACTACTGTAATTTTTGGGCTTATAGAATTAAACAAAGATTACAGCGTTGCAGAAGCTGCAAAAAGAGGTAAAATTAAAGGAGGCATCTCAACTGTAGATGTAAAGTATACCAATTACGTCATATTTGGTAAGAAGGAATTAATAGTAACTGGAGAATAATTAAAACAAAAATATTATGAAATTAATACATACAATTACAATAGGTTGCTTTGTAGCTTTGCTATCTTCTTGTTCTATTTCAGGACCGTACACCTACCCAAAAGCATTAGTTACTAAAAATAGTGTTGGAACCAAAGTGGGTATCGCTGAAAAGAAAACTTACTTTGGAATTATGTTTGGTGATGCAGACTTAAGCATTACAAATGCTGCTAAAAAAGGCAACATCACTAAGGTTGCAACTGTTGATCAAGAGATAGTTAGTGGCTTTATCGTTACTAAGTACAGAACAAAAGTTACAGGAGAGTAATTTCTTGAGCCAATTGAATAGTTGAAAAGAGGGTTAACTAAAGTTAATCCTCTTTTTTTTTGTCAATATTGACTTTAATCTTCTTATATGTTTTACGCAATTCATCTTGCCAACCATAAAATAAAGCAGGAAGTACTACTAAAACAAGTTTGTTGTAAGCATATGCCTCTGCAAATTCAAAATGCATAAAGTGCTGCACTGCTCTAGTAATTCCGCAGCCGTAACAAGTGGTATCAAACAACAGAACTGAAACACAAACAGATTCCCCTGTATCAAAAAAATTGGAGGGTAACAGCAGTAATACCAATGGTACTGCTATTAGCCCTCCAAAATATAATTTTAGAAAAATTCGTTTCAAGAATTATAAGGTTTTATCGTATCTACCTCCATTTGGACCTAAGTCTCCAGTAGCAATTCTGATAATATCAATTAGTGACCAAACTCCACAGGCTCCTGCAGTTAGTAATTGAACAACTCCTTGCCAAGTGTAACCTAAATAAAATCTATGAATACCCAAGCCACCAATAACAATTGCAAGTACTAAAGCAACAACTTGACTTTTATCACCTGTTACAGGCATAGCCTCTGGGTTCATTTTTTTAGCTTTTCTAACAATCGTCTTCTTTACTACCTTTGGTAATTCAGCCGCTTCTACCGCTGCAATTACAGAAGCTGTAACTTCTTTTGTGTTAGATGGAATCACTTCAATTGATCGAAACTTCATTTCTTGATAATTCAACTCATCAGACAATCCCGTAGCAGAAGAAGCCGTCAATGACTCTAAGTGATTTGTTTTTTGACGATCAGCCGAAACCTGACTTACTTTGGATTTCCCTCCATACCAATTGATATTATACCCTTTAGTATATACCCTCTTTTCAGCAGTACAAGATGAAAGAACCATTGTTGCAACAAGAGCAACTCCTAAAATTTGTTTTAATTTCTTCATAGAATTAAGTTTGAATATATATATTTTTCTAAATATAACTTAATTTATTAAATGAAAATGAGATTTCGATATTTGTTTAAATATATACCCAATTTCGCATCATCTCTTCACCAAATTCAGTAAGAATTGATTCTGGATGAAACTGCACCCCAAAAAGTGGCAATGTTTCATGTGAAAAAGCCATCACATTCCCATCCGCATCAACTGCATCAATGTTTAACACTTTCGGTAAGTCGTCTTGCTGTATAGACCAAGAGTGATACCTACCTACTCGAATCTGCGGCGATATTCCTTGAAAAATTCCATTGTGATCACGTATTTCAATCGTGTGAGCTACTCCGTGCGCCACTTGTGATAAATTAATCATTTTAGCGCCATAGGACATCGCAATTGCTTGATGACCTAAACATACACCCATAATCTTTTTGGTATGCTTAAATCGATTAATAAGCGGCATTAAGATTCCAGCTTCTTCTGGTAACCCTGGACCCGGTGAAAGAACGATAGCTGAATACTTTTCTACATCGTCTAAATTGATGGCATCATTGCGTAGGACATCTACCGGCACATCCGTCACCTTCTCCAAGTAGTGGAGCAGGTTGTGCGTGAAGGAATCGTAATTGTCTACTAATAAAATTCGCATAACTAGCCATAAAAAAAGTCCCATCCGAATCCCGATGCACGGAATAAGAATGGGACTCTGAGGTCTCGAGCGGATTCGAACCGCTGTAGATGGTTTTGCAGACCACTGCCTAGCCACTCGGCCACGAGACCTTTTATTATTCGAAGAACAAAATTAACAATTAGATTTAAGAAAGTCTTCTAATAAACCTTATTTCTCTAAAATTACTGCTACTCGCTCTATTTCGCCACCCATTGGCGGGTTCAACTTACTTATTTTTAATCGAATAAAAGAAATCCCACTCAATTCATCGTACAATCGAGATAGAATTCTATTCCCTACATGCTCCAATAATTTTGAAGCAATGCTCATCTCTTCTGTTATTATGGCGTATACATTTTCATAATTTACCGTTCCAGAAAGGTCATCATCTACTTTAGCCGTATCTGAAAAAACCGTATCCAATTCGATATCTACTTCAAACTTTCCACCAATTGTATGCTCTTCTGGGTAAAACCCATGCCGAGCAAAAAAGGACATTCCTTCAATCAGAATTTTATTCATTAAGCTAGTTTTTCAAGCGCAACTTCCATTCTACCAACAACTTCCTCTTTACCAAGCAATTCAGCAATTTCAAACATAGAAGGACCCATTCCTAAACCTGTAACCATCAACCTAAAGTTTGGAAGTGCTGCACCTAATCCAACTCCTTTCTCTTCTAAGAAAGACTTAAACGTTGTTTCACAATTTTCAGCAGTAAATTCAGCAATCTGCGACATGGTCTCTTTCCAATCAGTCATGAGAGCAGGAGTCGCCTCTTTCCATTTTTTACGATATGTTTTATCATCAAACGATTCAGGGCGTTTAAAAAAGTAAATGCCTTCTGTTAATATTTCGTTTAAGAATGTTGCTCGCTCTTTCATCATGCCGCAAACACCTGCGATAAATGCTAGGTCGTCTTGTTTTGGAAGTTGCATCTCTACAGCTTTAGGTTGAACCTTTTTGGCCAAAACCAAGTTGTCTGTAGATCGCAAATATTGCTGATTAAACCATTTAGATTTTTCCGGATCGTACTTAGCACCTGCTTTACCTACTCGTTCTAATGTAAAGGCCTCAATCATTTGTTCCATGGTGAACATTTCTTGATTGGTACCAGGATTCCATCCTAAAAAGGCTAAAATATTAATAAACGCTTCAGGGAAATATCCATTCTCGCGGTATCCTGATGAAATGTCTCCAGTTTGAGGATCCTTCCATTCGATTGGGAACACTGGGAATCCTAATCGATCGCCATCTCGCTTACTCAACTTTCCATTGCCATCTGGTTTAAGAATCAATGGCAAGTGGGCAAACTCAGGCATACTGTCTTCCCAACCTAAAACCTGATATAGCAATACATGTAGCGGAGCTGAAGGTAGCCACTCTTCACCACGAATTACATGTGATATTTTCATCAGATAATCATCTACAATGTTGGCCAGGTGATAGGTTGGCATTCCATCTGATTTATATAATACCTTATCGTCCAAGTTAGTTGACTGCACTACTACCCACCCACGGATTAAATCCTTGAATTTGATCTCTTCATTTCTAGGAATTTTTATACGAATCACATAAGGATCTCCATTGGCAAGTCGTTTTTCTACCTCTTCGGTAGAAAGCGAAATGGAGTTTTTCATCGTTGAGCGCGTAATATGATTATACTGAGGAGCAGCTACACCAGCTGCTTTTAAATTTTCGCGCATTTGATCCAATTCTTCAGGCGTATCAAAAGCATAATAGGCGTGACCCGAAGCTATGAGCTGCTCTGCATATTTTCGATAGATTTCTTGATCTTTTCGCTCTGATTGCTTGTACGGACCGTAGTCTCCGCCGAACCCTTGACCTTCGTCAGGGACTAATCCAGCCCATTTTAACGCCTCAACAATGTATTGTTCTGCCCCTTCTACTAATCGAGTTTGATCCGTATCTTCTATCCGAAGTAAAAAATCACCGTTGTGCTTTTTGGCAAACAGATAATTATAAAGGGCTGTTCTAACTCCTCCCATATGCAAAGGTCCGGTGGGACTCGGTGCAAATCTAACACGTACTTTTCTATCCATTGAATTTGACTAATAGGGTATCTAAAATAAGTTTGCAAAGATAACCTATTCAATACTTTTTTCACAATTGCACCCAATAAAGAATCGGTGAACATTTTTAGTAGAAAAGTCGATTGATTTGAAGATGATAAAGCGTTATTTTTTTATGTAATTTTCTATGTTCTATTTGAAGCTAGAAATAACTGTGAAAGCTAATCACCCATTATGAACACTACTAACTACGATATTTTAATTCAAAAGCTTGATGAGTTTATACGTAAGTATTATAAAAATCAACTTATTAAAGGGTTAATTTACACGGTGGGGTTGTTTCTTGCCTCCTTTATTTTAATTACCACTGTCGAGTATTTTGGACGATTTCCTACGACCATAAGAGCAGTACTTTTTTATGGCTTTGTTGGAACTATGCTCGCTATTCTGATTAAATGGATTTTAATTCCATTATTCAAGCTAAATAAATTAGGAACCATTATTTCTCATGAGGAAGCTGCTAAAATTATCGGAAAGCATTTTTCTGCCATTGAAGACCGGCTGTTTAATGTATTGCAGCTAAAAAATGATCTCGATAAGGCTGATGGTAGAAATGAATTAATTGAAGCAGGTATAAATCAAAAGATTATTGCACTTAAGCCGGTTCCATTTGCTAGTGCGATTGATTTTAAAAATAACCGACAATTTTTAAAATACCTTGTAATTCCGGCGGTACTTTTC
>CBFHLF010000048.1:0-13525 GCA_965656555.1 uncultured Acidiluteibacter sp.
TCGGATAGCAGGGGAGCTAGCATTGGTGAGCGCTATTTCAAAATCACTTCAGCCAGCAATACGAAACCTGAAGAATACGCCACTAAATTACGCTCCAAACGGAAGTAAAACGTATCCCACAACAGGTAATATAAGAGTATTAGCTCTTCTAATTGATTTCCCAGACTTACCTAGCCAATACACGGTTGCTGATATGCAAAGTCTACTAACGAATCCCAACCACAGAAGTGGAGATGGAAGTTTTAAAAGCTTTTATACTGATGCTTCATTCAACCAACTAACCATTACTGTTGATGTAATGGGATGGTATACGGCAGTTAACAACTATGCATATTACAGTGACAGCGCAGGCACTGCTCGAGCTGCAAAACTAGTAAGAGAGGCAGTAGATGCAGCAGAAACTGCAGGAGCAAATTTTGCGAATTACGACAATGACAACGATGGTGATGTTGATGGAATATTAGTCGTTCACTCAGGACCAGGAGCTGAAACAGGAATACCAAATAGAAATAGACACATTTGGTCGCACCGATGGGTAATGAACGGAGGGTCTTCAGTGCCAGGTGGGGGATCAGTAACCTACGATGGAAAATTCATCAATGACTATATGATTAATCCTGAGACAAGAGGAACACTAACCAATCCAAGATTGGTTGGTATCGGTGTCTTTTGTCATGAGTTTGGGCACAATTTAGGTTTGCCTGACCTGTACGATACCGACAACACTAACGGCGACTCTGAGGGAATTGGAAATTGGGGTGTAATGGCAGGTGGGACTTGGCTAGGCGGCGAACACCGTCCTGGAGGATTCTGCGCTTGGTCTAAAGAAGATTTAGGATGGATTTCACCTATTACTTTATCAGCTTCAGCAACAGGAACTTATTCGTTGCAGCCAGCAGGAAACAATCAGAATGATATATTAAAAATAACTACATCTGACCCAACAGAGTACTTCTTGTTAGAAAATAGACAAAAGATTGGAAGAGATTTGGAGTTACCGGGTCATGGATTAGCAATATGGCATATCAACACTACCAAGACAAACTCTTTTGGAAACAGAGTCAATGGAGATGAAAACTTAAAAGGGGTTGACCTTGAAGAAGCGGACGGATTGAATGGTTTGGACAACGAAACCAACAGAGGAGATGGTGGAGATGTGTTTCCAGGAACTACTAACAAAACAGACTTTAATAATACCACAAACCCAAACTCACAGCTGTATAACAATTCCAACTCGGGTCTGATCGTTAGAAACATCACAGAGCGAGGAGATTCAATTATCTTAACATTAGGTGCGGCAGCTGCGACATGCTCAGGGTTAACGACATTATCAACAACCACAGGGTCATTTGATGATGGTAGTGGAACTATGGCTAATTATGATGACAATCAAAATTGCACATGGCTGATTCAACCCACTGGAGCAACCTCAATTACACTGAATTTCAACAGCTTTTCTACTGAAGCCGCAAATGATGAAGTAAAGGTTTACGATGGAAGCTCTTCTTCAGCAGCATTATTAGGTACTTTCAGTGGATTGAATCAAAGTATACCTGCAATCACCTCTACAGGAGGTGCATTATTCCTTGAATTTACTACAAACAACTCAGTAACTGAAGCAGGATGGGATGCTAGCTACACTTCAACAACTCCTCCAACAGCAACTTGCTCAGGATTGACAACATTAACTGCTACATCTGGCACTTTTGAGGATGGAAGTTCTATTAACGACTATACAAACAACCTCTCATGTACTTGGCTAATTCAACCAACAGGAGCCTCTTCGATTACATTAAATTTTTCTGCATTTAATACAGCAACAAATGATGTTGTAAACGTTTATGATGGACCTTCAGCATCATCAACGCTAATTGGCACATACAGCGGATTAAATCAATTTCCGGCTCCAATAACATCGACAGGTGGATCTTTATTTTTAGAATTTATCACGAATAGTTCTATCACTGAAGCAGGCTGGGATGCCAACTACACCTCAACAACTCCTCCAACAGCTACCTGCTCGGGAACAACAACTCTGACATCATCTACCGGAGTATTTGATGATGGAAGCGCAACCGCTAATTATACGGATAACTTATCATGCAGATGGCTAATTCAGCCAACAGCAGCATCTTCAATTACCTTAAGCTTTTCAGCTTTTGATACAGAAGTAACGAATGATGTCGTAAACATCTATGATGGAAGCGCCACATCAGCAACATTATTAGGAACATTTAGCGGCAATTCAATCCCTAGTTCAGTTACCTCTAGTGGTGGATCTATGCTGATAGAGTTTTCAACGAATGGTTCTGCAACGAGTGGTGGATGGAATGCCAATTACACTTCGACGGTGGCAAGCACACCACCAACCTGTTCTGGACTAACAACATTAACCGCACCTACAGGCTTTTTTGATGATGGAAGTGGTCCTTCTGCAAATTATGGTGATAACTCAAGTTGCACATGGCTAATACAACCTACTGGGGCGACTTCAATATCACTTACTTTCCCTCTATTTTTTACAGAGCCTACCAATGATATAGTTAATGTATATGACGGAGCTTCATCAGCAGCCGCACTAATTGGCACGTTCAGTGGAACAACTGCACCACCTACGATCAACTCTACAGGTGGTTCGCTATTTATTGAATTTATAACCAATGGTAGCATAGTAAACTCAGGATGGGATGCATTTTACACCTCTACTGGAACAACGCCTACATGCACAGGCTTAACAACACTAACAACCCCAACAGGCTCATTTTCTGATGGAAGTGGACTAAGCAACTACAGTAGCAACTTATCGTGCACATGGCTAATTCAACCCTCTGGGGCAAGCAATATAAGTGCATCGTTCACAACCCTAGCAACAGAAATTAACAATGATGTTATTAACGTTTATAATGGAACGTCTAATACTGCGCCTTTAATTGGCACTTTTAGCGGCAGCAGCATACCTCCGACATTTAATGCAAATAGTGGAAGTATGTTTGTTGAATTTATTACAAATGGCACTATCGTAAATCAGGGTTGGACCATCACTTATTCTTCTACGACTCCTCCGCCAACACCATGCACAGGAACAACAAACTTAACTGCAAACTCTGGTTCATTCTCGGATGGTAGTGGCACATCAAATTATTTAGATCGTACCAACTGCTCTTGGTTGATACAACCAACCAATGGACAAAATGTGGTTCTTAACTTTACCTCTTTCGATACCGAAAACAATTTCGACTTTGTTACCATTTACGATGGTACATCAGCCACATCACCTCAATTAGGAAGATTTTCAGGATCTGCAATACCGCCAACTATTACAAGTTCAGGTTCTGCCCTCTTTGTTCAATTTACCTCCGATTTTACTATTACCCGTCAAGGTTGGGATGCTACATACACAACAACTACTTCAGGATCTAGTGGTTGTTCAGGACTGACCAATCTAACAGCTCCTTCAGGAATTGTAACGGATGGTAGCGGTACCGGAAGCTATGGCAATAACGCAAACTGTTCTTGGTTAATACAGCCTACTGGAGCAACATCAGTTACAGCAACATTCAATTCGCTAAACACTCAGCTATTTGCGGATCAAGTTCAAATCTATGACGGCACCAACGCCTCAGGAGTTTTATTAGGCGTATTTAGTGGATCCACTTTACCGACGGCATCTTACACTGCAAACTCAGGCAGTATGTTTATTGAATTTACCACCAACCCTTCTATCGTTGGTCAAGGGTGGGAAATTGCATACACTTCTCAAATATCGTCTCCTCCATTTTGCAGTGGCTTAACTAACCTTACTGCAAATAATGGTTCATTCTCTGACGGAAGTGGCGCAAGCAATTACTTAGATAATTCCAACTGCGAATGGCTTATTCAGCCAACAAATGGACTACCTGTAACTCTTAATTTTACTGCATTTGATACCGAGCAAGGTTTTGATCAAGTAAGAGTTTATGACGGTACATCTTCAGCTGCTCCGCTTTTAGCTGCCAACTCAGGAAATACAATCCCTGCAGCAGTTACAAGTTCAGGAGGTGCATTATTTGTAACCTTTACCTCTGATGTATCTGCGAATGCAGCAGGGTGGGATGCGGTATATACCACTTCAACAAGTTCGTCCAGCTGCTCAGGGCTTACTACTTTAACAGCACCGACAGGAATCGTTACTGATGGTAGCAGCGGCCCTGCCAATTACTCGAATAATTTATCTTGTGAGTGGTTAATACAACCTACAGGAGCAACAAGTGTTTCAGCGGCTTTCTTAACGCTGAATACAGAACTAAATACCGATCAAGTCATTTTATATGACGGCGTTAATAATTCAGGAACAGTTTTAGGAACTTTTAGTGGAAACACCTCACCTACGACACCGGTTATTGCTAATTCTGGTTCTTTGTTTATTGAGTTTATAACAGATGGAGCTATCGTTGACTTAGGCTGGGCAATAGCATGGAATGCAACAACTCCTCCACCATCAGGGCCGTGCTCAGGACTTACTAACTTAACTGCAAATAATGGCTCATTTTCTGACGGAAGTGGACCTAACAATTATGCAGATAACAGCAATTGTGAATGGCTGATTCAACCGACAAACAACCAACCAATCACATTAAATTTCACAGCATTTGATTTAGAGCAAGGTTTTGACCAAGTTAGTGTTTATGATGGAGCATCAAATGCGGCAACGCTTTTAGGGTCTTTTTCAGGAACAACCATTCCTCCTAGCCTAACAAGTTCAGGTGGAGACATGTTTGTAACATTTACATCTGATCCATCTGTAAACCTAGCAGGATGGGATGCCAATTACACAACTTCAACGAGTACTCCGACAATTACAATGAATCCCGATACGCTATTTTTAGCAGCAACAGCAGGAGCAACAGGAGCATTCAGCATTACAACTTCAAGTAGTTGGACAATTACAGATAATGCGACATGGTTAGTAACAGCTATCGCAAATGGAACAGGAAATGCAACATCAGGCGCTTTAGCTTTATCTGCAAATACAGGAGCCGATCGCATTGGTAAAGTTTGGTGCCGAGGCCCAGGCGGAATATATGATTCTTTGATTGTTATTCAAGCAGGACAGGCATCGCCTACACTAAGCGTAAACCCAAGAAATATTACGCTAAATGCTGCTGCCAATAGTAATGCGAATATAACGGTCACTTCTAACGGATTTTGGAATACGACAGCATCTACAGCATGGCTAACAGCAACTCCTGCAACAGGAAATGGGAATGGCACTACCGTAATTGAAGCCATTACGTCAAATACTGGTGCAGATAGAACAGGCTTTATGTTATTTGAAGATTTAACAGGAACAGTTACAGATACAGTATTTGTAACGCAAAGTGCTGCTGGACCATTTATCGATTTGGATAATGGACCTGTCAATCTTGCCTTTACAAATGGTAGTAATGCTGCCATTAACCTAAGGTCAAATGTCAGTTGGTCTATTTCTAACACTGCAACTTGGTTGTCAATAACACCAAGTTCAGGAACAAATAATGGGGCACTTACAGCCACAGCATTATCTGACAACACCTCAGGTAACAATAGAAGCGCTTGGATTTATGCATCAGATGGGAATCAAGCGATAGATTCAGTAGAAATTATTCAATTGAGTGGAACGCTTCCTAATCTAAACCTTACAAAAAGTGTTATTACCTTATCTCCAAACAACGGAAGCACGGACGATTTTGATGTTATTTCAAACGTAAACTGGAGTTTTGGTGGTATCCCCACTTGGTTGAATTTAACTCCAATAGCTGGAAGCAACAATAGGAACGTAACTGTAGTGACAAATTCAGCCAACAACTCAGGAAGTACTAGAACAGCAACCATAACTGCTATTTCGCCAAACCCCGGGGTAACACAGCGAACAATTGTAATTAATCAATTAGATGGCTCGAGCCCATACCTAGGAACGTCAGTAGACACAGTGATATTGGCTCGTTTTCAAGGAAGTACCAACAGCTTTGATGTAATTTCCAATGTTTCGTGGACTGCACAAGAAGGACTAAATTGGTTATTACTAGGACCATCAAGTGGTACAAACGATGCGACGATTACACTACAAGCCAGTAGTGCAAACCTTTCTACATCAAGCAGAGGTGGTGATGTACTAATCAGCTCAGCTGGTTTACCTGCAAAAATAGTACATGTAATTCAAGAGCCAACAACTCCGAATTTAGGTGTAAGCCAAACTAATTTATTCATTGCAGGTGGTGCAAATAGCGCCGGAAATTTTAGCGTATTAGGAAATACAAGTAATTGGATCATATCAAACAATTCATCTTGGTTGACCATTACACCGAATACCGGTTCATTCACTCAGCAAATCAGTGTAACAGCAAATAGTGATAACACTGGAGCACCACGGAGAGATACTCTTACAATTAGTGCAACAGGAGTTGCTAGCAGGACGGTAATCGTTACACAAGATAGTATGAGCACAATTGGAATCAATGAGGTTACTTTAGCGGATAACATTAACGTTTTCCCTAATCCTACCTTGGGCGTAGTTACTGTAACTATTGACGAAAGATTGTCTATCAATGATTATCAAGTAAACGTGACAAATATAATAGGTTCGAGAATAAATGTAAACCAAACTTTAACTGGTTCAAACAGACTACAACTTGACCTTACCGGGAATGTTAGTGGGATTTATTTCTTGACTATAGATAACGGCTCAGATCGAATTGTTAAAAAGATATCGCTTATCGAGAGCTTTTAGTAGTTAATCATGAATAAAAAAAGCCGTTTGGAATTAAATCCAAACGGCTTTTTTTATGTTCTATTTCCTTTCGAAACTACTTGCCGTCATTTCTAAAAGATGGTATACCTGTAATGTCCATACCTGTTATCAATAAGTGAATGTCGTGAGTTCCTTCGTAAGTTACTACTGACTCTAGATTCATCATATGACGCATTATCGAGTACTCACCAGTAATTCCCATTCCACCATGAATTTGACGCGCCTCACGAGCAATCTTTAATGCCATATCAACATTATTTCGTTTTGCCATAGATATCTGCGCTGTTGTAGCTCTGCCCTCTTCACGCAAAACACCCAACCTCCATGTCAACAATTGTGCTTTTGTGATTTCAGTAATCATTTCAGCCAATTTCTTTTGAACCAATTGAAACGATGCAATTGGACGATCAAATTGAATTCTTTCTTTTGAATAGCGAAGCGCAGAATCATAGCAATCCATAGCTGCGCCAATTGCACCCCACGCAATACCATAGCGTGCAGAATCCAAACAACTCAGCGGTGCACCCAAACCTGATCTGCCAGGCAATAAATTCTCCTTAGGTACTTTTACATTATCAAAAACCAACTCTCCTGTAACGGAAGCACGTAATGACCATTTATCTTTTGTTTCAGGTGTTGTAAAACCTTCCATTCCTCGCTCTACTAACAATCCATGAATTCTGCCTGACTCATCTTTAGCCCATACTACAGCAACATCTGCGATTGGTGAATTGGTTATCCACATTTTAGCTCCATTGAGTAGATAATGATCTCCATTATCTTTGAAGTTGGTAATCATCCCACTAGGGTTTGATCCGTGGTCAGGTTCGGTGAGCCCAAAACATCCAATCATCTCACCTTTAGCAAGTTTTGGAAGAAATTTGGTCTTCTGTTCTTCTGAACCATATTTCCAAATTGGATACATCACCAAAGAACTTTGTACAGAAGCAGCTGAACGAATTCCAGAATCAACACGTTCTAACTCTTGCATAATAAGACCGTAGGTGATTTGATCCAGACCTGAACCACCATACTCAGTAGGTATGTAAGGACCAAAAGCACCTACCTCAGCCAAACCAGGCACCAAATGTCTCGGATATTCTGAGCGCTGAGCATATTCCTCAATTATTGGGCTAATATTGGTTTTTGCATATTCGCGAACGGTATCACGAATTAATTTCTGTTCATCTGTATATAAGTCATCCAATTGATAATAATCGGGTGCTTGAAATCTATCTGTAGACATATCGTTTTTTTTGACAAAATTAATTAATCTAGTCCGAAACAATTCGGCTTTTGTTAAAGAATAACAACTTAAGAGGTTGAGGGGTTCAATTTATCCGCTTATTTTTGTGATTCAATTGACGTATGCAACTTCAACAAAATAACGATAGCACAAATTTCTTCGTGCCATTTGTGCAAGATACCTTAAACGTATCGATAGGAGATAGTGCCATAAAAAAAGTTATAAAAGACAGTGTTACTCCTAAAAAAAGGGAGGTAATCAGCTCCTCAATAAAATCAGGAGGTACATCTAAAAAAAGACCGAAAACACTTTTGCTTGTTGACTCTGCTAAAACAGACAGTACCACCAACTATCCATATCACTTATTCCAAAGTACTGCACAGGAATTGGATAGCTTAGCATCGTTAGTTCCAAAGCAAATTATGCAATACCAATCAGCACTAAAGGAAGGAAAAAAAATAGAAAAGGCGACATATGGGTCTTGGGAATGGCTGATAATCTGTATAGCAATTTCATTAATAGGATTTACACGAGCATTTAATAGAAAACGATTTTCAGAGTACATTCAAGCTATACTGAGTAGAAATGCTACAATTCAAATTATCCGAAATGAGAAAGTTTATGGACACCGAGTAAACATTTTTTTTACGTCAGCCTACTTTTTAATCCTAGGGCTTATGGGAATGCAGTTAACGGATGTATTCGGATTCTTACCGGACAGCGGGCAGTTTCAATTTTACCTCTACCTAATGAGCGCATTAGTCATTGCTTTTTTTATCAAAATCGGTGTTCATAAATTATTGGCTCATATTCTATCAATTCAAACACTAGCCAATGAATATATCTTTAGCATCACCCTTTTTAATATCCTTTCTTTGTTATTGATTTTACCAAATGTATTAGTAGCATCCTACAGCGAATTAGCACTCCAAAAAATTTGCCTTGGATTGGCTTCCGTTTTATTGGTTATCTCTATTGGTGCTCGGCTGCTCAGGGGCATACAAATAGGAATATCAGCGCAAGTAAATATCATCTATTTATTTTTGTATCTTTGCACCCTCGAAATTTTACCGTTAATTATTGTTTCTAAAATACTATTTCCATAGTCAATTAACTCATTAGCAATAGCGTATTAACTCAAATCCAAATCCCTTTGAAAGTAAAAACGATTTTAGTATCTCAACCGAAGCCGGACACCGAGAAATCTCCTTATTTTGACCTGTCAGATAAGTGCAAGGTAAAGATTGATTTTAGACCTTTTATCCACGTTGAAGGTGTATCGTCAAAAGACTTTAGACAAGAAAAAATTACAATTTTAGATCATACTGCAATTATATTCACTAGTAGAAATGCGGTTGATCACTTTTTTAGAATATGCGAAGAGCTCAGGGTTACTGTTCCGGACTCAATGAAATATTTCTGTATTTCTGAGTCTACTGCTTATTATTTACAAAAATATGTAGTGTATAGAAAACGTAAGATTTTTCATGGCAGACAGACATTTGGTGATTTAATGGAGTTGATTAAAAAGCACAAAACAGAAAAGTATTTATTACCAAGTTCTGATATTTTAAAGCCTGATATTCCTGAATTACTAGACAAGAACAAGATAAACTATACGACTGCCACCCTATACCAAACAGTGTGTAGCGATCTATCTGACTTAGCAGATGTAAATTATGACGTATTAGTATTTTTTAGCCCCGCAGGAATAAAGTCTTTGTTTCAAAACTTTCCTGAGTTTAAGCAAAATGATACACGAATTGCGGTTTTTGGTCCTACGACTGCAAAAGCTGCCGAGAATGCAGGTTTAAAAATTAACATTGCTGCTCCACAGCCAGAAGCTCCATCAATGACAATGGCTTTAGAGCAATATATAAAGAAGATTAATAAAAAATAGGATTTTACAACATAATAGTAAAAGAGGCAGGTTATTCACTTGCCTCTTTTTTTGTTTCTTTACATTCTCATGTCATTAGTTAGTTTCCATAAGAAAGAACGCCTCAGTAGCAGGAATGCGATCCAATCCCTATTTAAAGAAGGGGAAAGTTTTGTAGTCTATCCGTACAAGGTAATTTACCAAAAGCTGACAGCAAAAGATGAAACCGCAATACTGATTACAATTCCGAAAAGAAGTTTTAAAAAGGCAGCTCATCGAAATTTGCTAAAAAGAAGAACAAAAGAGGCTTACAGAGTAAATAAATATAAGCTATACAATTACTTAGAAGAAAAAAAATATGCTTTGAATATAGGATTGATTTATATTGGAACGAAAGAACAACCGTATGAAGAGTTGAGCACTAAAATAATCTTAATTTTAAACCGTTTGATCGCAGCAAATGAGTAGGTTTTTTAGTCAACTATTTATCGTTCTTATTAAATTTTATCAATACAGCATTTCCCCATTGTTGGGCGCCAATTGTCGGTATACACCAACATGTTCTAACTACAGTATTGACGCAATGAGAATGCACGGACCATTAAAAGGACTTTATTTAGCATTAAAACGGATTATTAGTTGCAATCCATGGGGCGGTCACGGTTATCAGCCCGTCCCAAAAAAGTTTAAATTTTAACACATGAAGAAAATCAAAATAACCCTCATCTCAGTTACTATAGCAGCAGTAAGCTTTTTAAGCGTTGGGTTCGCGGATAGCTATTTCGAACTGTCCAAAAATCTAGACATTTTTGCAACCTTATACAAGGAGGTTAATACTTACTATGTAGACGAAACAAAACCGGGAGAGCTAATGAAGACCGGCATTGATGCCATGCTTAAATCACTCGATCCATACACCAACTTCATTCCTGAATCGCAGATAGAGGATTTTAAATTCATGACTACAGGACAGTATGGTGGCATCGGAGCACTGATCCACAAAGAAGGAGAAAATGTAGTTATATCTGAACCCTACGAAGGGTTTCCTGCACATGAAGCAGGTCTGATGGCAGGAGATGTATTGATAAAAGTTGATGGTAAGGAAGTAAAAGGTAAATCTACTAGTGATATAAGTGAAGCATTAAAGGGACAACCTAATACAGCTTTAAAAGTGATCATAGAGCGTCCGGGAACAGCAGGAACTATTGAGAAAGAATTAATCAGAAAAGAAATAAAAATTGACGATGTGCCTTACGCTGGCATGTTAACGGATAAAATCGGATATATCCGCCTTACAAGCTTTACTCAAACAGCAGGGCAGCAATTCATTAGTGCACTAAATAAACTAAAGAAAGAAGACAGTGCTCAAGCGATTATTTTTGACTTACGTGGAAATGGTGGTGGCTTACTAAACCAATCCATTAACATTGTAAATGCCTTTGTGCCTAAAGGAACAATGGTGGTGCAAACCAAAGGAAAAATCAGTGAATGGGATGCAACTTATACTACACTAAACAACCCTGTTGACACGGAAATACCCGTTGTGGTTTTAGTAGACGAACGATCAGCCTCTGCTTCTGAAATCGTTTCAGGCTCTTTGCAAGATTTGGACAGAGCGGTTATCATCGGTAATAGAACCTTCGGGAAAGGGCTAGTTCAACAAACAAGAAGACTAAGTTACAATGCACAACTAAAAGTCACGGTTGCAAAATATTACATTCCTAGCGGGAGGTGTATTCAAAAATTAGACTATGCTCACCGAAATGAAGATGGAGATGCTACAATAGTAGCAGATTCGTTAATCGTCCCTTTTAAAACATTAGTGCACAATAGAACTGTATATGATGGAAAAGGTATAAAACCTGATATCAAAATAGATGAAAGAGAAGTGAGTAATATCACAGAAGTATTGGTCAAAAATTTTCACATTTTTGATTATGCTACAAATTACAAACTTACTCACCCCACCATCGCAAGTGCTGAAAATTTTAAATTGAGTGATAAGGAATACAAAGAATTTGTAGAATACCTTTCAGATAAAGACATCAATTATGAAACTGAAACTGAAAAGCAACTAAAAAAGCTTAAAGAAACAGCAATAAAAGAAAAATATTTTAAGCTGGCTGATGACGAGTACAAAAAACTAGAAGACAAACTTGTACTTGACAAAAGCAGTGATTTGATGAAATTTCAAGACGAAATAAAAGAATTATTAGAAAATGAAATTATCTCAAGGTACTATTTTCAGCGTGGAAGGATCGTTTCTTCTCTTAGCAAAGACCCAGGAGTAGAAAAAGCAATAAATGTATTGGAGAATCAAGAAACCTATACTGGAATTTTAACAGGAAAAATTACCGATAATTAATCTACGACCTCGTGCAAAAAGGGCTCTTTAGGTGGAAGTACTGGAATCATGACTTATTGTACATCTTTGGTTGTATGGTCATTATATCAGGACTCACATGGTCAAACTTTTTAATGAGTCTTGGTCAGTTTATTCTTCTTGGGAACTGGATCCTTGAATTTAACTTTAAGGAAAAGCTCAATCGATTGTTTTCAAATAAAACAGCACTTATTGTTCTAGGACTTTTTGCAGTTCACTTGCTCGGATTAATATGGACAAGCAATTTTGATTACGCGCTAAAAGACTTGAGGATAAAGCTTCCGCTTTTATTTTTACCCATTGTATTTGCTTCAGCGATTCAATTTTCAAAAAAGACCTTTAACTTCCTAATAAACTTATTTATCGCAGCGGTTTCAATAACTACTTTTGTTAGTCTTTATAAGTATTTACAGGTCGATGACATTGCCCTTTTTGATAAAAGGAACTTGTCCATAAATATTAGTCACATTCGATTCAGCCTCTTAATTTGTTTAAGTGTGTTCTTTAGTTTGTATCAATTTTACATCCACAGGAGATGGGTAAAGCTGTTATTCCTATCACTCTCTCTATGGCAAATTTCATTTTTATTTATCTTAGAATCATTTTCAGGAATTGTTATTCTGTTTCTGCTGTTACCGATTACTACAATCATTTACAGCCTATCTATTCGAAGTAAAGTTAAGAGAATCGCGTCAAGCTCATTCATTATTGTTTTTACCCTTTCAGTACTAAGCATATTAATTTGGAGAATAAGTAACTACCAATTTAGTCCTCGACCTGAACAGACACAACTAGAAAAGAGCACAGGCGGAAGCCCGTACTTTCAAGATACCACAGAGTGGGCCAATAAGCAGCTAGAAAATGGGTATTACATTTACCAAAACATTGCTTACTGGGAGTTAGAAGATGCTTGGAATAATCGCAGCGATTTTAGCTACTCAGGAAAAGACGCAAATGGTAATGATTTATATATCACGCTAATACGATTCTTAGCATCCAAAGGAGAGAACAAAGACAGAGTTTCTATTGAACATTTAACGGAAAATGAAATTTCCGCCATAGAAGCCGGCATAGCCAATGTAAATTATTTAAGACATCCTGAAGTTGCAAGAATCGACAAAATAATTTGGGAATTTGATCACTACTCAAAAGGGTTAGGAACTAACGGACATTCTGTAGCCTCACGAATAGTCTATTGGAAGCAAGCTTGGGAACTGATCAAAGAGAATTGGATTATTGGTGTAGGCACCG
>CBFHLF010000049.1:0-13467 GCA_965656555.1 uncultured Acidiluteibacter sp.
CGTCGGTGAAGACATAGAAGTATATGACCCTGAAAGCGGAAAATTGATTCAACTGCTTCATTCCTTGCGTCAGCAGAATAAGAAAGCGGCCAATATTGCGAATTTAAGTTTAGCTGATTTTGTAGCACCCAAGGAAACAGGTAAGCAAGATTACCTAGGCGGATTTGCGGTAACTACAGGTTTAGGAATAGAGCCATACGTAAAAAGGTTTGAAGCAGATCATGATGATTACAGCAGTATTATGTTAAAAGCATTAGCCGATCGTTTGGCGGAAGCATTTGCAGAATTACTGCATAAAAGAGTGCGTAGAGAATTTTGGGGATATGCAGAAGCTGAAACTTTGGATAACGAAGAATTGATCAAAGAAAAATATCAAGGTATTCGACCTGCAGCGGGTTATCCTGCTTGCCCAGATCATACAGAGAAACCATTAATTTTTGAACTGTTAAATGCCCAAGAAAATACAGGTATCGAACTGACCGAATCATTTGCAATGTATCCAACTGCTGCGGTGAGTGGTTTGTATTTTGCTAGCCCACATGCGAAGTATTTTGGGTTGGGTAAAATAGGAAAAGATCAAGTTCAGGATTATGCAAAAAGAAAAGCCACTACCAATGAATACATTGAAAAGTGGCTATCTCCTAATTTGAATTATTGATTTGCACAAAGGGAGTTATCGCTTTAGCGTGATACTTCCCTTTAGTGTTTCTTGTTTTCCATCTTTTTTATAGGTTCCCATGTAAAAGTAAACTCCATTAGGCGCCATGCTTCCATCAGGGTATGTGCCATCCCAAAAACCATATTCACCGGTCCAGTTATGGAGCTCTTTGTAGTTTTTATCTAAAACCTTAATGGATAATTGGTCAAAATCACCTTCTATTCGAAAGACATCATTGATTCCATCTTTATTTGGGGTGAATATATTCGGAATAATCGTAACTGTTGGTTTGATTCCTTCAATGACTTGGATAGATTGGGCGGATTGATTGTCTTTTTTAACTGTCAATTCCAGTTGCTGTGTACCTTCTTGGTCAATCGTAATCGCACTGTTTTTGTTATGGCTAATCACCGCACCATTCAACTTCCATGTATAGCTATCTGCTTCTTGAGCAGTTCCAAATGTCAAGTCAAAAGGGACGTCTCCGCTTAATGTGTTTACTTGTATTACTGCAGCGAGCGCAACTTCTTTAGTGGACGATTCCTCTTTTACCTCTTGAGTGTTATCTGCTTTTATATCATCGTTAGCATCGCTTGAAGCAGAAGAGGCTGGTTTTTCTGTTGTCTTGCTTTCCTTGGTAGTCTCACTAATAGTTTCAGCATTAGCAATTTTGTCAGTCAATGATTCCTTTTCAACCTGACCTTCTGCATTGTTTGTTGGAGCAACAGTCTGTTTCAGGCGATTTACTTTAACAGCTGAAGTGTTATTTATGGTTTGTTGCTGTGCTTGTTGCTTGCTTCCTTGATTAGTAGGTTTTTCTTCATCCACCATGGCTATATCTGAGCTAGGTAAAGTGTTCAAGTCATCTGCAACTGCACCTTCGGCTGTTTTCTCAGCTACAGATAGCGTAGTTTCTGTAGGTAAGTTTGCTGTGGTGGTTTCATTACTAGTAGTAGTTAAGTAAACTGCTGCACCAATAACCGCTACCGTTGCTATTGCTATTCCAATCTTCGTTCCGATGCTCATTGCTGCTTTTGCAGATCCAGCTCCTGCAGCGCCAGATGCAGGTCCGTTTATTCCGGCTTGAATACCTGACCAAACGCCACTGCTCGGTGTTTTTTCAAAGTGCTCGAAAGCATCATTGAAAAGGTCTTCTATGGGTTTATTTTCTTTATTCACTTGATGTTATGTTTAGTTCTTCTAACTTCTTTTGTAAAAATGACCGTGCTCTTGAGTATTGCGATTTAGAGGTATTGATGGTAATTCCCAGCTGTTCTGCTATCTCTTTGTGCGAGTAACCTTCGATGGCAAACAAGTTAAAAACTGTTTGATAACCCGTCGGTAAGTTTTGTATCACCTTAAGCAGGTCTTCAGCTGCGAGGCTCTCCAAGATAATTGTTTGATCAGCAAGCAAGTAATCTATATCGTCAACATCTACATGAAAACGTTCATTTTTTCTTTTTCTAATGTGATCCAGTGCTGTATTGACAATAATCCTTCTGACCCATCCTTCAAATACACCATCGAAATTAAAGGTGTCCAACTTGTTAAATACTTTTATAAAACCATCTTGAAGCACATCTTCTGCTTCATCAATGCTTTTACAATACCGAAGTACTACTCCCATCATTTTTCCTGACAACGATTGATAGAGCGCTTTCTGTGCTTTTTCGTCCTGCTTCAGGCTTCCCGCTATCATCTCTTCTTCCGTCATGTAGGTCTCAGGCATTGTTATACTAATACAGCAACTAATAGATGGTCAAAGTGCCTTATTGGTTGCACTAACATTATAAAATAATTGTAATGAAGTAGAAAAATAAGAATTATTTTTTGCCTGCTTTGGCTAATGTGAATGAAAAGGTAGCGCCCTTGTCGATACTACTTCTCACATTAATGGTTTGGCTGTGTGCTTCAATGATGTGTTTTACAATGGCTAGTCCCAATCCAGATCCACCATCTTGTCGAGAGCGGCTTTTTTCTATGCGATAGAATCGTTCAAATAATCTCGGGAGATGCTCTTCAGCTATTCCTTTTCCATTGTCAGCTACTTCAACAAGAATATTCTCATCAAAATCAAAAAAACGAATCTCTGTTTTTCCTTCTGCTTTTCCGTAATAGATAGAATTGATGACAAGATTAGTGAGTACTTGTGTAATTCTCACCGGATCTGCTTTTACCATCAGTGGCTTGTCTTCAATCTTTTTTACAATGAGTTTGATTTCCCGTTCTTTTGCTTTGAATTCTAACGAATCAATGACTTCGTCTACTAAGTTGTAGATGTCAATGGTCGAAAAATTCATCTTCAACTGGGAGGATTCTAGTTTGGAAATTTCATCTAAATCACTCACCATATCAATCATTCGATCAACACTCTTTTCGGCCCGCTGGAGGTATGCAACATTAATTTTGGGATCTTCCAAACCGCCTTCGAGCAGTGTTAGAATATAGCCTTGAATACTAAAAAGTGGTGTTTTTAATTCATGTGATACATTTCCAATAAACTCTCTCCGGAATTGCTCTTGATCCGTTAAACGCTCAATTTCTTGGCGGTTTCTGAGGTCCCATTCAATCACATCTTTTCTAACCTCCGTAAGAATATCTTTATCAACATCTAGGTCCTCTATGGTACCCCCCTTTTTTCGTCCAACTTTTAGGTTGTGGATAGTTTTATAGATCAAGCGTATTTTACGATCAATAAAGTTGGATACAGCCCACAAAAACAGAAAGTAAGCTATTGGGAAAGCAGTGAGAAATAAGACAAGCGGAACCCACCATTCAAACACCGAGGTTAGCAGTAGAAACACACTCACCACGATAGTAATGGCAGCTGCTACAAAAAATCCAATTCTACTTGCTAGCGCCTTTGGGGTATTGTTATTCATAAGTGAAAGGTAAGAAAATGCAGATTATACCTCAAATTTATAACCTACTCCTTTCACTGTCTTGATGTATTGGTCGCCTAGTTTTTCGCGCAATTTTCTAATGTGAACATCAATTGTTCTATCGCCAACTACTACTTCGCCGCCCCACACACTGTCTAAGATAACTTCTCGAGTAAATACTTTTCCGGGTTTTGACATCAGTAAAGCCAAAAGTTCGAATTCTTTTTTAGGAAGATTAAACTCTTCTCCATCCTTTTTCATCAAGTAGCGCTCTCGGTCTATCGAAACTCCATTGGCCTCTATTGCAGATTCCTCACCTTGTGTTCCGCCTTTTCGTCTTAAAATGGCCCTTACTTTACTGACCAAAACTCTAGGTTTTACAGGCTTGGTTATGTAGTCATCTGCCCCAGCATCAAAGCCTGCAATCTGAGAATAGTCTTCTCCTCTAGCCGTTAAAAAGATGATTAATGTATCTTTCAGCGTAGGCATGCTCCGCATTTGATGGCAGGTTTCCATTCCGTCCATCTCAGGCATCATCACATCCAAAATAATGAGATCCGGTTTGAATTTCTTTGCTACTTCTATAGCATCTTTCCCATTGGAAGCCGTCTCTACCTCAAATCCTTCTTTTTTGATGTTGTATCCAATAAATTCAAGGATGTCGTGATCATCGTCGACTAAAAGAATTTTTTCCGTGCTCATTTTTTCGTTGGTTTAATATTAAAACAAAGCTAATCCTGCGATTGGCTGCCTATGTTAATTTAAGTTTAAATAATCTCAATGTATATGTGTTCATCTGTTAAGCTTACTGAAGATATTATACCTTAATATATATAATTATTTACTTAGCAATTAACATTGAATTAAACCTAACATAAGTTTTTAATAACGGCAAATATATGCTGCGATAATAAAAGCCTCACATCTTTGCACCATAAATATTTATTGAAAACTAATTATTCAAAACAAATAACAAAATGAAAAATTTAAGACTATCTAAAAATGCTCTTGTAGCTGTTTTCTTTGCTACGGCAATGTCATTTTCTCTAACATCTTGTGATGATGATGACGATGATGACAACACAAACACTCCTGGTCAAGTAGTAACGAATGAATGTGGAAACCCACTAGTTTTTGTAAACGGTGATATTACCGCTAATACTACTTGGTCAAAAAATAACATCTACGTATTGAACAATAGAGTAATTGTTAAAAACAATGCAACTCTAACAATTGAAGCAGGTACTATCATTAAAGGTGGAACAGGATCTGAAGCTAACGCTAAACCATTAGTGATTGCACAAGGTTCAAAAATTGAAGCTAGAGGAACATCTACTGAGCCAATTATTTTCACATCTATTTATGATAATATTTGTGTAGGACAAAAGGTGGGTACTAACTTAGATAATGATTCAAGAGGTCTTTGGGCAGGGTTGATTATCTTAGGAAAAGCTCCTATTTCTCCAGCTACAGGAACTACAGCTAGAATCGAAGGTATTCCTGCATCAGTTGCAGAGGGTATTTACGGAGGTTCTACTCCAGCTGACAACTCTGGTACATTAACTTATGTTTCTATCCGTCACGGTGGAGTAGAGTTAGTTCCAGGTGGAGGTAACGAAATCAACGGTCTTACTTTAGGTGGAGTTGGTAACGGTACTACAATGAATCACATCGAAGTAATTGGAAACTTAGATGATGGTATTGAGTGGTTCGGTGGAACAGTAAACATGGATCACGCTTTAGTAGGTCTACAGGGTGATGATGCATTTGATGTAGATCAAGCATACTCAGGAACTATTTCTAATATTCTTTACATCGCTGGTTCTGACTCTGATCACGGTTTAGAAATTGATGGACCAGAAGGTACTGCTGTTAATCCTGATGGATTTACTTTAGTAGGTGGTGCTTTAAGAGGTGACGGTAGCGGAGAATATGCTGACTTCAGATCTGATGCTAAAGGTTCTGTACAGAACTTATACTTCTTCAACTTCGATGCTTCTGCCGATGTAGAATTAGATAACGATGGTGTTTCTTTAAACTACTCAACAGGAGATTTAGAAATGACAGGGTGTATCTTCAATGCCCCATCAGGTGTGTCATTAGCTGATATCTCAAATGATAAAGCAGCGACTCCTCCTGCAGGATTTGATTTTGATGTTGAATTCTCAGCAGATAACAATGCACTAGGAACAGTTGCTCCTGCTTTTGACAAGTCTCAATTCTCTGGATGGTCAATGGCTGATATTAAAGGATTATTGTCTGACTTTTAACAGAACGTTAACAATATTAAGATTATGTAAACAAAGCCTCCTTGCCATTGTGGTGGGGAGGCTTTCTGTTAATATTGCACTCTGAAAAATCAACCGAAATGAAAAATAAAATTTTACTCCTTTCCTCACTACTCTTGCTTGGTTTGTCAACTGTATTTGCACAGATGGGAACCATTAGAGGAACCGTTATCGATGACTTAACGGGTGAAACATTAATTGGTGTGAACGTAATTGTGTCTGGTACAATGACAGGAGCATCAACTGACCTTGATGGGCAGTTTAGTATTCGCGTTCCGGAAGGGACTTATTCAGTCGAAGCTACCTATATTTCATTTGCAAAATTAACTGTTAGTGATGTAGTTGTAAAAGCTGATGAAGTAACTTTGGTTGGTGAAATGCGATTAAAGCCTGATGCTATTCAAGCCGGTGAGGTTGTGATTACAGCTACTAGAAGTAGAAATAATGAATCTGCAATGGCTACCATGCAGAAGAAGTCTGCCAATGTAATGGACGGTATTTCTTCACAAACATTCAAGAAAGTTGGAGATGGAGATGCTGGAGCAGCTATCAAGCGTGTTACAGGTGTTACTGTTGAAGGTGGAAAGTATGTATTCGTTAGGGGTTTAGGAGATCGATATACCAAGACTACTTTAAATGGAATGGAAATTCCAGGTCTGGATCCTGATAGGAATTCAATTCAATTGGATATTTTTCCTACTAACCTTATCGACAACTTATCGGTTTTTAAAACATTTACTCCTGATTTATCCGGAGATTTTACTGGAGGTTCAGTAGATATTATTACCAAAGATTTTGTTGATCAAAAGACCTCTAGCTTTTCAGCTTCTCTAGGGTACAGCCCGGCAATGAATTTGAATAGTGACTTTATTTCCTATGAGTCTACCAGTGCCGATTATTTTGCTTTGGGTGGCAAATCGAGAGAGATTCCTATAGATCGTGAAATTGATTTGGCAGGCCTGCAGTTCAGCGATCGTGAGCAATTAGCTGAATTAACAGGAAAGTTCGACCCTATTATGGGAACAGAGAGAAAAACTAGCCTATTCAATACTAGTCTAGGTTACAGCACAGCTGATCAAATTAATAAAGATGGCTATACTTTAGGATACAATTTAGCAGTTAACTACAGTTTGTCTTATAAGTATTACGACGATTTCTTATTTTCTGAATATGCTACTGATGCTGATAATACTGAAAATGAACTTCGTTTAGTGAAAAGAGATTCAGGTGATGTAGGGCAAGAAGAAGTGTTCTGGAGTGCCTTCGCAAGTGGATCGATTAAAAAGAAAAACTCAAGTTTATCATTGGGTATCATGCACCTTCAAAATGCGGTAAAGCAAGCTTCATTGTTTGATGCAATCGAAACAGGATACCCCAGTAATCAACCTCTTGATTTACAAAAGCATATTTTATACTACAATCAGCGCAGTATCTCCAATGCTTTATTGACTTATAAACAATACGTCCCAGATAAAAATCTAGAGTTTACCTTTAAGACTGCACCAACATTAGCCTTGAACAAAGAACCTGATTTTAGACAAACTGTTTTCGCTATCGATGATCAGGTGGTTAATATCAGTGGAGGAAATGGCGGATTGGTGAACAGAATTTACAGAAGTCTGACCGAATTTAGTTTGGGTAATCGATTTGATGTGAAGTACACTTTCGATCAATGGTCGGGCGAAAAATCTATTTTAAAAGCGGGAGCTGCATACACCTATAAAAATAGAGATTTTGATGTGATCAGTTATCGAATGGAAGAAGAGGGAACGAAAAAAGACTATCAAAGTCTAGATCCTAATGATATTTTAATTGATGATAACATTTACAATCCACAAACAGGAGACGGTATTCGAGCAGAAGGCGTAGAGCAACCGAATAACTTATATACCTCTTCTTCAAATAATATTGCAGCCTATGCAATGGTTGAATTGCCAATCACCAATATTTTTAAGGTAATTGGAGGTGCTAGAGTAGAGCAATTTACCATTAACTATACTGGGCAGCGTCAAGTTGTAAATTCAGATGCTGATATTTTTGATGATGAACGAGTATTGGATGAAATTAATTTTTTACCCTCTTTAGGTGCCGTATATACCGTTGCAGAAGATATGAACTTGCGGGTCAACTTTTCTCAAACTGTAGCACGTCCATCATTTAAAGAAAAGTCAGGTGCTGAGATTATTGATGCACTTACCGGTCGATCATTTTTTGGTAACCTTGACGTAGAGCAGACGGAGATTAGCAATATCGATCTAAGATGGGAAAAGTTTTTCACCGGTGGACAATTGGTTTCTGCTAGCTTATTTTACAAGCAATTTAACAATCCAATTGAGATTGTTGCATATGATCAAACGGCTCCAACCAGTGTTACTCCAAGAAACTCTTCGGATGCAACTGTTTATGGTTTTGAGTTGGATGCTAAAAAGAATTTGAGTTTTATTGATGAGAAACTGTCTAACTATAGCCTTGGTGCTAACTTCACTTATGTTTATTCTCAACTTGACCGGAAAGAAATTTTTGCACCAGGCCCTGATGGAATCCTAGGTACAGCTGATGACTTGTCTGAATATGACGAGCGAGTTTTGAACAAGCGAGAGGGAGAAACAATTGATCAATATCGTCAGCTTCAAGGTCAGTCACCATTCGTGGTAAATGCTTACCTCGGCTACAGAAATGATTCACTTGGTTTGGATGTGAATGTGAGTTATAATGTTCAAGGAAAACGTCTGGCTGTTGTAGGTATTGCACGAAATCCTAATGTTTTTGAGCAGCCTTTTCATAGCTTGAATTTGAAGATAGCTAAATCGTTAGATAAAGAAGATAAGGCGAGTATTAGCTTTTCTGCAGAGAACATCTTAAATGACAAGAGAGAGAAATTCTACGAAGCTTATCAAGCACAAGACCAAGTGTTTTCTAGCTTTACTCCTAACAGAGTATTTGTAGTAGGATTTGGATATAAGTTTTAAGTGATATATAGTCACAAAAAAAGTCGGTTTGAATTTTCAAACCGACTTTTTTTATGCTTTAACCTTTCTAGACTAGAACGTCTTCTGTGAAATCAGATTCTCATCTTCGTCCCACATATACCAAGTGTCTATTTTCTGACCATTTTCGTAAACCATTTGGTAACGCATTTTTCCATTTTCATCCCAGATGTACCATTTCCCATCTTTCTCTCCTTTAGCGTAGGTTGCTGAAGCGGTTTTATTGCCTTCCTCTGACCATCTAATCCATCTTCCATCTTTCTGATTGTTTTTGTAGGCTCCTTGTTCCTTTTTAGCGCCATTGGCATAAAAGTAAACTACTCTGCCGTTCAATTTTCCGTCTTTAATTGTCGATAGTGTTTTTAACGATCCATCTTCGAAGTATTCTTTATACTCACCTGTGTATGGCTTCTCTTCAAAAATAAAAATATCTCCTTGTCGTTCTATCCCAATTTGTGCTATTAGGTTGCTAGCCATAAATAACACTGCACTCATCATTAATATCACCTTCTTCATATCCTTCTATTTTAATCGTAATAATACAAAGGTAATAAAAATTTAACATACAGTTAACATTGGTGATTTTTGCAATAAAAAAGGCCTTGATCAATTCAAGGCCTTTCAGTGATATATTTGTTTAACTTACTTCTCTTCTAATACAATAGTGATAGTTGAAGCACTTTCTTCTAAAGAAATGCTTTTGTCTTCAAATGAAACGAAAGAAACATTGATCGCTTTTCCACTTACATTTTCAATTTCGAAATGACCATCTAAGTCTGTGTAAACTTTTTGATCCAATCCTTCTATGGTAACCAACGCGCCTGCGATTACATCTTGATTGTTATCAACTACAGTTCCTTTTATTGAATTGTTAACATTCTTACCTCCTGCTAAAGCAGAAAAAGATGCTACTAATACGATCGCTAAGGCTAAAACACTTTTTTTCATAATTCTTATTGTTTATGATGCAAATGTAATGGGTCACTTTGAGCGCAGCGTTAATTTAGAATTACCAATCGATTAATCAAACGTTAATTCAATGTTAAGCCATTATTCTCATTGGATTTGGCAAGATTTAGTAATTTCACCATTCTAATAAAATAACGATGAAAAAATTAACCACACTGTCATTTTTAGCCATACTACTTAGTTTAGTGGCTTGTAATTCAGATAAAAAACAACCAGTAATGCAGGACGATTCTAATACAACCACTGTAGAGATAGATGCTTCAGATGCGCATACCTATGCCAAACCTGAGGAAGTAGTAGTGAAACACCTCGATTGGACAGCCAATGTAGACTTTGACTCATCAAGAATTTCGGCTACTGCTAAATGGACAATTGAGAATAAGACTGGAGCTAAAGAAGTATATTTTGATACAAAAGGGTTAATGATTGATTATGTTACGATTGGTAACAACGATGAATTTACAACCTTCCGTTTAGAGCCTGAAGTGATGTATGTAGGGCAAAAGTTAATAGTGGACATCACTCCAAATACTGATGTGGTAAGAATTTATTACCGAACTACGGAAAAGTCCGATGCGCTGCAATGGTTAAGCAAAGAGCAAACTGCTGATAAAACACACCCGTTCTTATTTACACAATCACAAGCTATTTTGGCTAGAACTTGGATTCCTTGCCAAGATAGTCCTGGTATCCGTTTTACTTATAATGCAAGGGTAAAGGTGCCTGATGGAATGCTTGCCTTAATGAGTGCTTATAATCCTACAGACACCATGCCAAATGGTACATATGATTTCCAAATGGAGTATCCTATTCCTTCTTATTTATTAGCCTTGGCTGTAGGAAACCTGTCGTTTGAATCGGTTGGTCGCAACACCGGAATATACGCAGAGCCTAGTATGCTAGCTAAGTCGGTTGCTGAGTTTGAAGATATGCAAGAAATGGTGGATAGTGCTGAGGCGCTTTACGGCAATTACCGATGGGGAAAGTATGATGTACTAGTATTACCTCCTAGCTTCCCTTTCGGTGGAATGGAAAACCCACGATTAACATTTGCTACGCCTACCATCTTAGCTGGAGACAAATCGTTAACCTCCCTTATTGCTCATGAATTGGCGCACTCTTGGTCAGGAAATTTGGTGACCAATTACAATTGGAACGATTTCTGGCTAAATGAAGGGTTTACCGTTTATTTTGAAAACAGAATTATGGAGCAGGTATACGGAGCAGATTATGCCAATATGCTTGCACTTATCTCTTACCAAGATTTGCAAGCCGAACTAGAAGACTTCGGAATGGATAGTCCGCGCACAAAACTTAAGTTAGATCTTGCTGGTGAAGATCCTGATGAAGGCATGACGAGCATTGCTTACGACAAAGGTTTTTATTTCTTAAAATTATTGGAATACACTGTAGGTAGAGAGAATTTTGACCAATTCTTGAAGACCTATTTTGATACATATGCCTTTAAATCGATGACCACCGAAGGGTTCATTGATTATTTAAATGCAGAACTATTGAGTAAGAATGATGAGTGGGCAGCAGCTATTGATTTGCAGGAATGGATCTATGCTCCTGGTTTGCCTGCCAATTGTCCACAGATTAAATCTGACCGCTTTGAGAAAGTAGAAGTAGCATTGGAGGAGTGGAAAAATGGAGCAAGTGCATCATCATTACCTTCAGACAAGTGGTCGACGCATGAGTGGTTACATTTCTTAAGAAATTTACCCTCAAAAATGACGTTGGAGCAAATGCAAGAGTTAGACAATGCATTTGGGTTTACGAATTCAGGTAACTCAGAAATTCTCGCTGCGTGGTTTGTAAAGGTGATACCAAATAACTACAAAGCAGCCAAGCCAGCCATTAATGAGTTTTTAGTAAACATAGGCCGAAGAAAATTTTTAACGCCAATTTATAAGGCTTTAATTACGGCAGACCCTTCTAAGATTACGGCAAGAGGGATTTATGAAAATGCACGTCCAAATTACCATGCAGTGGCACAGCAAACCATGGATGAGTTATTGGACTGGAATCAAAATTAGGAGAGATATAGATGGCAGGAAAGCAAAAGCTAGCGCACTTTGCGGAGATGAAGACGTTTCCAAATGTTTTTGAACCCGAAACAGAAGAGATTTTTCGAACAGATTATCACACCAAAGGGAATTGGAGTGCTCAGATATTTAAAAATGATAACCCCATAGTTTTAGAGCTAGGGTGTGGTAAAGGCGAGTATAGTGTAGGAATGGCGCGAAAGTTTCCTGATAAGAACTTTATTGGATGCGATATCAAAGGAGCGCGCATGTGGAGAGGAGCCAAAACGAGTCAAGAGGAAGGTATTACGAATGTTGCTTTTCTGAGAACTCGTATTGAGTTTATAGAGGGTGGCTTTGCACCTGACGAGGTAGATGAAATCTGGATCACCTTTCCTGATCCTCAGCCGAAAGATAGACAAGAGAAAAAAAGACTGACTGGGCCTTTGTTTATAGATCGGTACAAGCGATTCTTAAAAAAGGGTGGAACGATTCATTTGAAAACGGATAGCGAGTTCTTTTTCAACTTTACATTAGACGAAATTCGGGAACGTGGTTATGAGTTATTGGAACATACCTTTGATCTTTATGGGGACGCAGTTCAGAATTACGACCAGGATACCCAAGAAATTCTTTCCATAAAAACCCACTATGAAAAGATTTTTTCTGATAAAGGATTTAAAATAAACTATTTGAAATTTAAAGTGCACTAGTGGTTAAAGCCATCAAACTTTCTGAAGAGAATAAAGACTTTTTCGATCACGTATATCAGGTGGTTCGTTTGATACCGCACGGTAGAGTAACTTCTTATGGGGCCATTGCCAATTATTTAGGTCGTAAGGGTGGCGCTAGAATGGTTGGGTGGGCAATGAATGCTTCTCATGCTCAAAAAGAGCCGGTACCTGCTCATCGAGTTGTTAATCGACTAGGTTTGCTTTCCGGTAAAGCTCATTTTGATCCGCCACAGGCCATGGAAGAGCTGTTGGTAAAAGAAGGACTAGTCATTATAGATGATCAGATTCAGGGATTTAAAAACCATTTTTGGGATCCAAGTGTTGAATTATAGGAAACTCTTCAGCTTATTTAGACCAAGTCTAAATAATTGGTAATTTTGCACCCATAAACCGTTAAGATGGAAGTTACATTAGAAAACATCATGCATGCGCTATCGTTTGTGATAGAGCCTGATTTAAAGAAAGATATCGTTGAGCTTAACCTTGTTTCAAAGGTAGAGTTTCAAAATAATACCGTTCGTTTTGATTTGCAAATTAGCAATCCAGCTTTACACAATAGAAAGCGGATTGAAGAAGCATGCGAACATCAAATTAAGCGGCATTTGGGCGATCATATTTCGGTAGAGGCTAATGTAACTGCCATGCCAAAAGCACATGAGCGCAAGCCTGAGCATCGTACTATGTTGCCGGGTGTAAAGCACATTATTGCTGTAGCATCAGGAAAAGGTGGAGTAGGAAAGTCTACCATATCATCAAACTTGGCAGCAGGTTTAGCAGCTGAGGGATACAAAGTTGGACTAGTCGATGCAGACATATACGGACCTTCTATGCCAGCCATGTTTAATGTAGGGGATGAAAAGCCTGCAATGGTTGAGGTTGACGGAGTACAGTTGATTCAACCAGTAGAGAGTTTTGGCGTAAA
>CBFHLF010000050.1:0-13177 GCA_965656555.1 uncultured Acidiluteibacter sp.
CCTCTATTAGGAGGTCATCTTGTGAAACATATCCTATTATACCTTCTATAATGTCTTTGTTATCAGGATTGTTAATGTCAAATCCATTTATTTTGACCGATCCTGTAGAAGGTTTATAGTTTCCATTTAATACATTTAGAAGGGTGGATTTACCAGCACCGCTTGCGCCCATAATTCCAATTAAGCCTCCTGACTCTTCTTGAAATGAAAGATTATGCAACCCGATGTTACCATTTTTAAATTGGTAAGATACATGGTCAGCAGTAAAAGTGGTAAGTTCTTCATTTTTGTCAGATAAAAACTTACTAATGATATCGCTATAATAAATAGTAGAAAGTTTACTCCCTCGAAGTGCAGAACCTTGATTTAAGATATAGATCTTATATGGAATAACTAATTGTCCATTTAGTTGAAGTTCTGAACTTCCTAAATATTTTACAAAAAGCATGCGAACACTTTTCACAAATAATATTCGCAACTTTCCATCAAACCCTGGAGCTTGGATAAACTTCTTATTAGTGATTTCAGAAGGTGATTGGCTTGAGACTAAAAGAATATCTTCTGATTCAATAACTTCATCTATTTCAGATGTAATGAAGGATTTGCACCTTTCATATTCTTTTCTATCAATATTAAATGTTTCCGCAACTGTATCAATAAATTCAATTGCTTGATTTACTACATTTTTGTCTAGGTATACAAATTCAAGAAGCTTAATTAAAACAAATATCTTTTGCTTTTGGGTTAGTTCTTTATTTATTTGGGTACAAATTACAAGTACCTTGACAGAGTTTACGGAGGTCCTTTTTCTAACTTTTGTTCCGTTGCGCCTTTTTGTTTGCTCTTCAACGTATCGGTCAAAAACTGCTAGGTAACGATTGACTAGTTCTTGGTTTAATTGCTGCTTTAAGAAGAATTTAACAAACTCTCTACCTAAAGGGTTATCCTCTCCGACATTTGCTACTATAGCAAAAAGTTGCATTAATGCTTTTAATATACGCTCACTCATAATATCACGACTAGAACTTCTGGGATTTTGAAGGATGAAAATAGTAAAAAAATAGCGTCGAAACTAATGTAACGACGCTATTAATAGTTTAGAATTTTATTCAATTATGGTTTGAAGCCTACCAAAAGTACAGCGCATCCTGAACCTAGGTTGTTCAAATTAAGATTTGCTTCTATCATTACATCTAAGGTATTAGTGACTTTAAAATCCCAGTATGGAGCTATTTTATGGTTTTTATTACTAAAAATTTCATTTCGATCTTTATCGTAAACAGTGAATAGCAGGTTGCTCTGTTTTAAGCCGCTACATGCTGCAAATCGATATTCACTCTCTCCGTATAGGGTTAAGTGGAATTCTGCAGTTTCTTCTTCTATTAGAAGTGCTCTATACTCTTGGCCATCAGATAAAAATTCTTGTGAAATATTTTTTTCACAAATAGTTGCGATAGTATCACACTGAGCAAATGTATTAGATAAGACTCCTGTAAAAAGAACAAGGAATAAAAAGGTGTATTTTTGAATAAGTGATTTCATCAAGGTATTAGGTTGGAGTTATTGAATAATAGTATTTCTAATCGAGTAAACTTTTTGGGATATTAAACCCAAGGTTTCATTCGACATTTTCGTAGATGAGGTGCTATTTATTATTGTTGTCTTATTTTCGGTGTCCGTTGTTGGTTCAACAAAAGTATAGGTGTATTCTACCTGATTGAAAATTTCCTTCAATTCGTTTAGCTCTGCAACTAACTGGTTAATATCGTCACTTTCTTTTAATGTCAGTAAAAGCTTGATTAAGTTTTCGATGGTAATTTTTTGTTCTCCTATACGATTTTTGATCTTAGGATTACTTTCAATATCAATCGTCTGAGAAGCTAGAAACAATGTTTCTATCCACCCTCCAGCAAGTATTAGCGCCCCTAAGTCTTCTTGATTATTATCCTTTAAATACCTGTCTGTTGCTCTAAAGGCATCAGATACAAGTGTTAAAAGAGAATCTTTATTGCTAATGTTTTTCTCGTAACGTGCCAATAATGATTGATTAAAGATGTTTGCTATCCCTAAATCACTTGCTATACTTTTGCTTGTTGCCAAATATGCTATGGAAGACTGAGTTTCTTCAAAAATTGTCACATAACCAAGGTTGGTTCCATAAACTCCAAGGTTTAGTGCTTTTTTTGCAGAACTAATATATTTCGATGCATTGGATGTAGGGTTCAGTACATCTTTGTTAAACGTATTTCCCGACTCCTTTAATAACAAAGCGGTCTGTATTGGAGAAGGTATACTAAATACTTTACCTTCAACCTCAAACATAGCGCTACTTTTTGGTTCTATTTTTACCTCTGAAGACTGAGTAGATGAAGACTCCACTTTCTTTGCTCCTTCGCTACAGGAAGACATAAAAAGAGAAGAACTTAAAAATACGGTCAATAGTAATGAGCTGGCTTTATTGATGGAAAATATTCGAAAATGGTTGTTTTGCATAACAAGCAAATGGTTAAATTAATTTGGTCAATAATCTGTAAATATAGCTAAAACTATAAAAAATAAGGAAACATCGAAACTAATTATTACTGATACTTGCATGTTTTTCTCTTCGCTAGGCTAGAATTTTACTTTTAGGGATAAAATACTTTAAGACCGCAAAGCTTATTACACTTATAACACCATAGATAGATGCATCTTGATAGTTTAGAAATAGAATGGAACCAATAAAAAACAAAATGCCATATGTCATTATAATTGCACTAATCCAACAGATGAAAAGCGGAAATAGCGGACTCTTTTTATCATTTTCTCCAGTTCGATAAGGCTTCCAGTTTCCTTCAGGACGAACTTTATTATAGAACTTAGCTAGATGAACATAATCTGTAGGTTTAGTTAAAAAAGTTACAGTAAGCCAACAAATGGTTGAAAAACCAACGGTAAATAAGAAATTGACGGGGTGTTCAAAATTGAAAACATAATTCGATAAAGTATAGCCAATGAATGGAGCGATAGATGCAGTAATTTCACTCCAGGCGTTTATTCTCCACCAATACCAACGAAGGATTAATACCATCCCTAAACCTGCTCCGCATTCAATTAAGAAGTTGGCTGCACCATCAATCGTTTCAATCTGTGAAGTAGCGAAAATGGAGATGAGCACAATAATAAGTGTACTGACTCTTGCTGCTTTTACATAGTGGGTGTTTTCCTCATCTTCACTTTTAAAGGATTCAGGTTTTTTGATAAAACGCTTATAAAAATCATTGGTAATATAGCTTGCTCCCCAGTTTAATTGAGTAGAAACCGTACTCATATAAGCCGCTAAAAATGCAACCAATAATAATCCTTTTAAACCTACTGGTAAATAATCGCGCATCGCCAAAACAAATCCTTGTTTGGTCTCATCTGGGCCTAAGTCTGGATATAAAACTAACGCGCAAAGGCCAACAATAATCCATGGCCAAGGACGTAAACAATAATGTGCAATTTGGAAAAATAAGGTGGCATAAACCGCATTCTTTTCATCTTTGGCGCTCATCATTCGCTGAGCAATATAGCCTCCGCCGCCTGGTTCTGCTCCCGGGTACCAACTGGCCCACCATTGCACCAAACCAAAAGTTAGAAATGCTCCGATAGAAATGCTGTAGG
Source organism: uncultured Acidiluteibacter sp. (assembly GCA_965656555.1). Taxonomy (GTDB): domain Bacteria; phylum Bacteroidota; class Bacteroidia; order Flavobacteriales_E; family Vicingaceae; genus Acidiluteibacter. Next base: position 3,646 of record CBFHLF010000050.1, read on the forward strand.
TTCCTATGGTATCTAATGTTGAAGAGCTATCGCCAATTTTGGGAAAGAAATCAAATCGCCAAGCCGGCAGCTGTGCTTTTAATCCTGCCATTCCGCCTATTTGTTCTGTGTTTAGAACGATTACAGCTAGAATAATACAACCAATCATGGCAATGAAAAACTGAATGGTATCCGTGATAGCAACGCCCATAAAACCTGATAATGTAGAATAGAAGGCAACAATTAGCATGCAAGCACCCAATACATATAAGATTTGGTTTTCAGGTATATCGAAAAAGATCATAAGAATGGATGCAAGAGCTGCATTTACCCAGCCGATGATCACCACATTTAAAAATATGCCCATATACAAGGATTTAAATCCTCGAAGAAAAGCAGCAGCTTTGCCGCTGTATCTAATTTCAATTAACTCTAATTCTGTTAATACATCAGCTCGTCTCCATAATCGAGCAAAGAAAAAAGTGGTGAGCATACCACCTATTAGCATATTCCACCAAAGCCAGTTTCCGGAAACACCGTGTTGAGCAATTTTTTCTGTTACCCAAAGTGGAGTGTCTGCAGCGAAGGTGGTAGCAACCATAGAAATACCCGCGATGTACCACGGAAGGTTACGTCCGCCTAAAAAGAACTGATTCAAATCTTTGCCTGCATTGGCTTTATAGTAAAACCCAATGCCGAGTGAAAGAAGAAAATAGGATGCTATGATAATCCAGTCTAGGTAGTGTAAATCCATCTGTATTGTTTCTGGCGACTAAAGTAGAAAAGTTTTTCGGTGGAATGAAATACTTGAATTAGCTTTTCTTTTACGAATTTAGCAGCATGTCTATTTTGATCTGTCCACATTGTAAATTGCCGCTGAGAATAACCGAAAATAATAGTTATGGATGTGAAAACAATCACCAATTTGATATTGCAAAAGAAGGGTACGTAAACTTATTGCCGGCAAATCAGAAAAAGTCAAAAAATCCAGGAGATAGCGAGTTGATGATTGCGGCACGAAGAAGTTTTTTAGCCGAAGGGCATTATGATCCATTATTGGATGAAATTTCTGAGCTGATTCAAGATGAAGTTAGCAAAGAAAAAGCGACCACTATCTTAGATGCCGGCTGTGGTGAAGGTTATTATACGGATAGATTAGTAAGAAATTTAGAGAAGATTGCTCCACAAGTCTATGGAACAGACATTTCTAAATATGCCGTAAGGATAGCAGCAAAGCGCTACAAATCTGTTCACTTTTTTGTCAGCTCCATTTTTAATTTACCTGTAGCCGACTCCTCGGTGGATTTGATTGTTTCTATTTTTGCTCCATTTCAGGCAGAAGAATTTCAACGCATATTGACTTCAAATGGGGCTTTATTAATAGTAAGCCCTGCGGAAAATCATATGAAAGAAATAGCCGAGTTGGTGTATGATGAGTTTCGACCGCATGAACGTACTATTTTGGATAAAATTCCTGATGCTTTTGTAAAGGTGAAAGCCGAAAGGTGTTCTTTCAAATTGGAATTAACTGATAATGAATCTTTAGTCAATCTACTTAAAATGACGCCTTATTATTGGAGTGCTTCCGAAAAGCAAGTAGCCAACTTTCAAACGATACAAACAATTTCAGTGACTTGCGATTTTAATATTACCGTATTCGGAATCAATTAATTTTCAAAAGGCTATCCCAAGTGCAGACATTTGTTATATTTGGTGGTAAGTAATTTGTCGCTGACCATGAAGTATTTATTCTCAACATTTATCCTATTCATTAGTTTCTATTCAATCGTTGCTCAAGAACTGATTGTAGACTCTGGCGTCGTTTTAAAAAAAGGAGTTTATAAAACGTTCGAGGAGTTTAAGTATAATAGTCCATCATTGGATTATTCTGGAGAAGTGGTTAACCACACTGTAAATTATGGACTATTGGGAGTAGGAGGTTCTATAACACAATATGAATTAAGTAAAAGTTTTGATGATGATTATAAAACTGCTTCTATCTATGGGTTTTGTGACGGAAAAAGTGTTTACTACAATACCAACTTTTCCATAACTTCTAAAGCTAATTTTGTAAAAATTGGTTATTTGGGAAGGTATTGCCACCTAGAATATGTTGCACAAGGTAATGCATATACTTCGCCTGGTATGAATGGGGGTATTTCTATAACTAAAGTGGCAAATAGAAGAAGTGAGGCTATTATTGATATTAATAATGGTAGATTCTACGATCTTTCTACCTCCAATTTAGCGGAGTTATTTGATAACTATTCACTCGATAAAGTAACGACAAACAATGGGGTATCAAGTTATAAAAATTCAGTAATTAATTACTCCAAAGAAAATATAGATGAGATTAATAGAGAACCAGCTTTAACTAAGAAAGGCTTTGAAGAATTCATTTATAGATTACCCACAGATATAACTGTAATTGAATATATAGATAGACTTTCATTTTTAAAAACGGATTCTCGGTTTCGTGAAATTAAGCTAATTAAAAAAAGCTATGGTTCAGGCTTAATTAAATCAGTAGGAGTTAAGGCTAGTCATAGCATGAGCTTTAATACAGATTATTTATACCAAATTGGAACGTGGTATTATTACTACAAAAACGGAAAAGTTGCTGCAAAGGAGAATTACAACTTAAATGGTGAGAAGAATGGTATTCAAACTAAATACAACGAGAAAGGAGAAGTAATAAAAGAGTTACTTTATAATAATGGTAAGTTGGTAAGTAAAAAGTAAAACGGTTGAGGTTTTATCATTAACCGTTCGTGTAATTATTATCAAAAAAAATAGAAACAATGAGTTATTTCGAAGATAAAAATACAGGATCAAATTCAGGAAATATGAGATCACACGAAATAGAATATAAAATACACGGAGACGACATGCAAGTGGTGTCCGTTATACTTGATCCACAAGAAACCGTAATTGCTGAGGCCGGTGCAATGAATTGGATGGATAGAGCGATACAGTTTGAAGCAAAAATGGGCGATGGTTCTAATCCAAATCAAGGATTATTTGGAAAACTAGCTAGCGTTGGTAAGCGTTTAATTACAGGCGAGTCTCTATTTTTAACACACTTTACGAATACAGGTTTCGGAAAGAAAGAAGTGAGCTTTGCAGCTCCTTATCCTGGTAAAATACTACCATTAGATTTAAAAGAAATGGGTGGCGAAATCATTTGCCAAAAGGACTCTTTTTTATGTGCAGCTAAAGGAACAGAGGTTTCTATCGCCTTTACCAAACGATTCGGAGCAGGATTTTTTGGTGGTGAAGGATTTATTTTACAACGCTTAAGAGGAGATGGATTAGCGTTCTTGCATGCTGGAGGAACGATTGTAAAAAAGACGTTGAATAATGAATCCTTACTAATAGACACTGGGTGTATTGTTGGTTTTACGCCAGGATTAGATTACTCTATAGAGCGAGCAGGAAATCTTAGATCTATGTTTTTTGGTGGAGAAGGATTGTTTTTAGCAACAGTTCAAGGTACTGGAACAGTTTACTTACAAAGCCTACCATTTTCTAGATTAGCAGACCGAATTATTCAACATGCTCCTAAAATGGGTGGTTCTTCCAAAGGAGAAGGCTCTATCTTGGGTGGTTTGGGAAGAATGATTGATGGGGATAATTAAAGGGGAGAGTTATTCTAACCAATTAAAAAATAATAAATGAAAAATATTCTTAGAAACATTCTTGCCATTATCATCGGTTTGTTTGTAGGTGGTACAGTGAATATGCTATTGATCAATATTAGCAGTTCTGTTATACCACCTCCTGCAGGAATAGATACAACTACGATGGAAGGTTTGCAAGCAGCAATGGAGTTATTCGAAATCAAGCATTTCATATTTCCATTTTTAGCGCATGCTTTTGGCACATTAATCGGTGCACTATTAGCTGCTTTGATTGCAGCAAATCATCAACTCAAATTAGCGATGGGAATTGGTTTCTTTTTCTTAATTGGCGGCATTACGATGGTTGTAAGTTTACCGTCTCCATTATGGTTCACTATCCTTGATTTAGGATTGGCTTATCTTCCTATGTCTTGGCTTGGTTGGAAGATAGTAGGGAAGGGGAAGTAGTAGGAAAAAAGCCACATCTGTTATAATGGAAAGTCTTGTTTTACTGTAGTTCAAGATAGATAACAGATGTGGCAAAGGGTATCAAAATCGAATATCACAATTCGGTAAAGTGTTTTTTATTCTCTTTTTCTCATTGTCCGGAATCGGGTTGCCAACTAAAATCAACGTTTTTAAGTTCGACCAACCGCTGAGGTCACTAGGAAGTTTGGAGATTTTGTTATTTCCGAAGTTTAATAATTCGATACTTTTTAAATTGCTAAGCTCTTCGGGAACTTCAGCAAGTCCATTACTGTTAATCGATAACGTCTCCAACCGTTTTAATTTCTTTAAATCTATTGCGATCTTAGAAATATTATTGTCATCTAAATTTAAATACGTCAACTTTCTACTTTTAGATAATCCTTCTGGGAATTCATTCAGCTCATTATGAGCTAAAGTAAGGTAAGAAAGGTTTCTTGTTTTTTTAATGGATAAAGGCAATGTCTTAATTTGATTGTTGTCTAGTTCCAACGTTTTTAACCGTTTTAACTTTCCAATAGATTCTGGAAATGTGGTTAAATCATTCTCCACTAAATGAATAATTTTTACACGACGTAAATCACCAATCTCATCTGGTAATGTGCTTATTTTATTTTTTGAAGCATTCAGCACCTCTAATTTTTTAAGGTTACCAATTGAATTTGGAATGGCCTCTATTTTATTTTGACGAAATACCAATTCCGTTAATTCAGAGCATTCAAAGATTTCATTTGGTAAGGTAGTCAGTTGGTTTTTCATCAAATTCAAAAACTGCAAATCCTCAAATTGATTGATTCCACTAGGGACCTCTATTAATTCCTTATTTCTTAGGTTTAATATTTTTACATTTTCAGCTTGGGCGGCTTCTTCCACCGAAAAGTAAATTTTTACATCTGCATGATCTCTTATGTAATGCGGTTCTTCCTTTAATTGCGCAGATAGCGCCAGACTAACTAATGATAGGGCAATACAACTAATTAATTTCATAATTCGATACTTTTTTTACCACAAAAAGCAAGGTGAGTTTCCCCACCTTGCTCGGTTTCCTATTTTAAAAGGAGTGAATTTTACTGTTTGATATACAGTTTGGTACCCACTTTATTTTGGCTTCTTACTCTAATTACATAAGTACCTTTTTTCTCAGAAGAAAGGTCTATTTCGTAAGATCCTACTTGGTTTGTGGCTACTTGTATTTGCTTACCTACTAAGTCCAAAACTTCTACATCATAAGCATCCTTCGTTCCAATTAGTGAAACAGTAGTTCTGCCATTTGATGGGTTAGGAGCAATAGTCATAGCGTGTGCTAAGTCAAAGTTTTGAATTCCTGTAGTACCAATATTAATCGATTGGCTTACAGAATCTCCTTCACAACCTCTTACGTTGGTTTCAATTACTGACACAGTGCCTGTTCCAATAGTAGAACCCCAATTTACTGTAATGCTATTTGTTCCTGCTCCTGAGGCTATAGTACCGTTGGTAACAGTCCACACATAACTAGAACCATTCGTGTTTACTACAGAATACGCTTCTGTTGCGTTTACTACTGTGTTCTGTGTACCAGTAATACTACTTGTTGTTACCGCTGCTGTAGACGTGCTGTCTATTGCAGGCATAGTCGTGTTGTAGTATTTATTTGGACTCTGGTTGTATTCGAATACAGAAACATGGTACATGGTATTTTGCTTCAATCCTTTGATGGTTACTGAAGAGTCTGCACCGTCATAGATTACAAAGTTATTAGTTCCTAAAAGTGAACCATTACCCAATGTATTGTCCGCAGTATAAGTAAAACCATCAACCGGAGTTGCATCAACCATTGCAGCCTCTTTTGCTACTACTAATCGGCCATTTCCGTTTCCTGAGTTAAATGCTAAATCAATGGTATCACAAGCGGCAGTTGGGAAAGTAAAGTTGCTTGCTGCCATTGTAGGCGCATAGTTACCTAAGTATTCTTTTCTAGCAATAACCAATGTAGTGCTTTGCCCCATTGTTGCACCGTAACCAGATGCGTCGGTTTGCGTAGTGCTGCTGTTAGAACCACTTGGGTGCTGAACAGAAACAAACATGAACTTATAATCTGGTGTAAACGTCATTCCACATGGCTCAGAACCTGCAGGTAATTTTGCAAATAGGTCTACTTGCGGAGCAGCTTGTGTGTGATTAGGAGTTACCATCCAAATGTGATCTCTACTTCCGTCTTGTAAAACGTAAAGGTTTCCTAAATCATCAAAACATAAGTTGTCGTTTCCTGATCCCCAGCTCTCAGCTACGATACCACTTCCGTAGTTAATTAAATAGCTAGTTGGACCACCTACAAATGTTTCAAAGTTTGAAATGGTTGAATCCGTATCGTCACTAAATCGGTATACTCGAGCATAACCTTTAGAAGTGAAATAAATTTTTCCATCTACTGTACCTATTTCTGCATCTTCAATACCATTGAATGGAGTTGCTCCAAGGCTCAGCGCTAACGTTCTTGTCGCATTTCTATCCGCTGGAGTAGTGTTAGGAATTTCAATCCATCTTCCTACAGAACTATTAGGCTCACCACCGGTAAGTCCACCTGTAAGTTGAAGTGCGTAAAGTGTACCAGAAGAAAGATCCATAGGGTTGTTAGCAACGAATTTATAAAGACAACCTGAACCTGCATCTTCTCCTTGGTAGGCAGTAATGCTGTCATTTGCTACTGCAATGTTTTCATGGCTCATTCTACCCATTGCCCAAAGTTTTTCTTGTTTACCAGGAGTTCCGTATTCTTTCACTTTTCTGGTAATCGGGTCAATTTCTACTTGCCAGCCTACATCTTGATAACCGTCATTGTTTGCATCTCCAGAGTTAGTAGTCTCCTCTGAGGTAATGATTGTTCCCCAAGGAGTTACGCCTCCTGAACAGTTTCTAGTAGTTGAAACAAGGTCATTGTTATAAAAGTCTACAGCTTGAGAAGAATCTACAGTCCATAACCTGTTTGTATCATTATATCTAATATCCAAAATAGATACTCCACCTGGAGTGTTCTCATGATTAATCGCTAAGAAACCATCCACACTACTTCCGTTTCTTGAAACATAACCTGTAAAGTCATTATTTCCAGGAGCGGTTGATCTAACTTGTTGATTGGTATATGCGTCACCTTGCTCCAACAATACTTGGAATGCATGTGTTTCAGGAATCCAAAAGTCAGGTCCTTGAGCTGAAGGAAGTAACGAAGTATAGCAAGAGATATGTGGGTCATTTGGACCAGTACAAGCTCTTCTTGCGTTTGGCTTCTCTAAAATTTCAAGGTCAAAAGTTAAGTCAGAACTGCTTGAGTCTCTCTGATGCAATTCTACTGCTATAATGTTAGTTCCCTGTGTAAATACGTTTTTTGCAACAGTTGTTGAGAAAAATAAATTCTCATCAGAACCACTAACAATTGTAGAAGATTCTGTTTTGAAATTAATTGGACCTGCTGGCATGTTTGACCTTACAATCTCTACTCCATTAACATATACTAATGCACCATCATCTCTTCTTAAATTAATTATTAATGAGTCAGTTAGCGATGAGTGATTGCTAATGTTGATTCTTTTTCTAAAATAAGTAGTGATGTATTTGTCGTTTGCATCAGGGCCAAAAGATACTGTTGTGTTCACATTTGCATTGTTATATCCCAATGCAGATGGACCATAAGCCCAAGTAGTATCATTATAGTTTAGTGTTTTCCAGTTAGTAGTGGTTAAGTCAGCACCATTATCTAAATAGTTCCATTCATCTCCGCTTTTTATTGGAAAGTTAGAAGTTGACATTGGAGGCAATTTTCCGGTAACTTCCATATCGAAACTCAAATCAGAACTTGTTGCGTCAGCTTGGTGCAATTCAACGGCGATGGTATTTAATCCAGGTAGTAGGTTATTATCTACCGTAAATCTGTAATAAGTAGTTTCATCTGCACCACCTACAGTAGAAGATGCTGTAGTATCAAAGCCAATAAGACCAGAAGTCATGTTCGATCTAAATGCTTCAACACCATTAATGTAAACAACTGCGCCATCATCTCTCAATACGTCAAAAATAAGTGAGTCGTATTGCATGGCATTGGTGCCATTAAATGTGTGACGCAGGTAAGTAGTGATGTGTTTATTGTTGGGATCAGTTCCAAAATCTACTGTCGTAGTGTTTGGGTTTGAATAGCCCAAAATTGCATCACCGAATGCCCATGAAGAGTCATTGTAGTTGTTTGCTGTCCAAGCCGTACCTAAATCAACCCCCAAATCGTTGTATTTCCAGGAAGAAGCTTTCGCTATTGGGAAATTACCATTTTGGTAAGAGTTAGGTACTAAGTATTCAACAACTAATTGAGGTGCTGCAGAACCGTTAATAGATTCAGCAGTTCTTTTTCCTGTATTTCCTGAGAAACCAGGAAATGATAAAACCGCTGGCTGCACCATTCCAAATGCAATTGCATTTCCTGCAATCCAATTTGATTGGTTTATTCTATCCTGTACTAAAGCAGATAAATCAGGGGTTCTCTGATCGGATCCATTTGTTCCAACCGTTCCCCATGGTGCGAGGTTTGTCCATAAAATAGTGTCAACAGTACTATATGTTCTACCTGCAATGTTATTGATTGCATTTACATAAGTAGAAGGATTAATTGCATCTTCTACTAAAATAGCTACGTCTACATTTCCGGTAGTAGTTACTTCATCTACTTGAAACTGCAAATAAGCATTTAGAATAGTTGCTCCCTGAGGAATACTAACACCTGTAAATCGAAGGCCAATAGCTTGATCGTCATTTTCTGTAGTAATTTCTAAGTCAGAACTAGAAATGTCCATTACTCCTGTTATTAAACTTTGTTCAGCATCATCAGTTCCTGAAGTGATTGCAAAAGTCGTTTGTGTAGGCAATGAATAATATACGATTAATTCTGCTGCGTCTGCACCATTTGCATTGTAAGCTTCAGCCGTTCTTTCACCTGATCCTGTAATTAAAAAGGTAATAGGGTTTCCTTGATTCCATCCCGCTCTTTGCATTATTGTATTCAATAATGGGGATACATCAGGAGTTCTTTGGTCAGGAGAAACTAAACCAACAGTACCCCAAGCAGGGATGTTATTCCAAGATACACTATCAGTGGTACGCTGTCTTGAAGAAATATTAAATGGAGTTCCTGTAAATGTAGAGGAGCTGTCAATATCTTCAGCTTTTATAATTACCGAAGTGGCTCCACTGTTCGTTTCATCTACGGTAAACTGAATAAATGCAGAATCGATAATTGCATTCTTTGGTAGGTTTAGAGATGCAAATCTCAATCCTACAAATTGATTACCATCGTTACCATCTTGCACTAGTTCTATGTCAGAACTTGTTAGGTCCATTAGACCTGGGTTGGATGTTGCATTTGAACCTCTTTCTTCTGCATCGTCTGAATCTGCGGCGATTTTTGTTGAAAGCACAAGATTTCG
>CBFHLF010000051.1:0-13163 GCA_965656555.1 uncultured Acidiluteibacter sp.
TCAAAAGTTACGTTTTATCCCAAAACCTCAAGTATTTTACTTGGGGTTTTCTTTTTTAGCCTAGAATGATATCAAATTAAATAAATATCTTAAAACCGACTGAGTAGGTATCTCTTTTTTTCGATACCTATTCATAATTATGTTGTTAGCAACAAGATTGTAAATGACGATAAAACAAAAAACGCCCTTCCGACAATCAAAAGGGCGTTTAAAGTTATAGGTAAGTAGAATTACTTCCTCAATACATGTTTCATATTTACTTTTTTGTCTAAGAATGCAGCCAATTCAGCGATCGGCATGCGTTCTTGCTGCATGGTGTCTCTATCTCTTACGGTTACCGTATTGTCCTCCAAAGTCTGGTGGTCAACAGTTACTGCAAAAGGAGTTCCGTTTGCATCATGGATTCTGTAGCGCTTTCCAATCGCATTTTTCTCATCGTATTGGCAAGTCATGTCCAACTTTAACTCATCTAAGATTTCTCTTGCTTTTTCAGGCAAGCCATCTTTTTTGGTCAATGGCAATACCGCCACTTTTGTTGGTGCTAGGAATGCAGGAATTTTCAACACAATTCTTGAATTTCCATCTTCTAATTGCTCTTCCTTATAGGAATCAGAAAGTATGCTCAAAAACAAACGATCTAAGCCAATAGAGGTTTCAATCACATAAGGCACGTAGCTTTCATTTATTTCAGGGTCAAAATATTGCAACTTTTTTCCTGAATGAATTTCATGTTGCTTCAAATCGAAATCAGTTCGAGAATGAATCCCTTCTAACTCTTTAAAACCAAATGGAAAATTGTACTCAATATCGGAAGCTGCATTGGCATAATGCGCCATTTTTAAGTGGTCGTGGAAGCGGTAGTTTTCTTCTGCAATACCAATCGCTTTGTGCCATTTGATTCGCTCTTCCTTCCAGTAATCGTACCACTTCATTTCCTCTCCTGGGCGTACGAAAAATTGCAACTCCATTTGTTCAAATTCACGCATTCTGAAAATAAACTGACGAGCAACAATCTCATTTCTAAACGCTTTTCCAATTTGTGCAATGCCAAAAGGAATCTTCATTCTTCCTGTTTTTTGCACATTTAAGAAGTTGACAAATATCCCTTGAGCCGTTTCAGGTCGCAAATAAATCTTGTTTGCTCCTTCAGCAGTAGAACCCATTTCAGTGGAGAACATCAAGTTAAACTGACGTACATCCGTCCAATCCTTGGAACCGCTGATTGGATCAGCAATTTCCAAGTCGATGATCAATTGACGAACATCAGCTAAATCTTCGTTTTCCATAGCTGCTTTAAAGCGGGCCTCTACGTCGTCAATTTTAGCCTGATTGGCCAATACACGCTGATTGGTTGAGATGAATTCTTCTTTATTGAAAGCATCGCCAAATCGCTTTTCTGCTTTAGTTACTTCCTTATTGATTTTCTGACGAATCTTTTCTACCCAGTCTTCAATCAAGACATCTGCACGGTAGCGCTTTTTTGATGTTTTGTTATCAATCAACGGATCGTTGAATGCATCGGTGTGCCCAGATGCCTTCCAAGTAGTTGGGTGCATAAAAATAGCAGCATCAATTCCTACAATATTTTCATGCATCTGCACCATGGCTTTCCACCAGTATTCACGCAGGTTTTTTTTCAGCTCGGCTCCGTTCTGACCGTAGTCATATACAGCACTTAGTCCGTCATAGATTTCACTCGATTGAAATACATAGCCATACTCTTTTGCATGACCGATAATGTTTTTAAATAGATCTTCATTCGTATTTGCCATGGCGCAAAAGTAATGGATAAATCAAAATTGGACTAATTTCTATCTGTGTTTAAAACAATAAAATGCCTTAATTTTACAGTATGATAATGGTAGATGACATCTTGCTCTCAGAGGAGCTTTTCGAGAAAAAATTTGTGTGTGATTTAACTGCCTGCAAAGGCGCTTGCTGCGTAGAAGGTGACTCTGGTGCGCCAATAGAAGCAGATGAAGTGGATAAAATTACAGAAGCTTATGAGCAGGTAAAGCACTTATTGCGACCTGAAGGAATAGCGGCGATAGAAAAGGAAGGTCCATTTGTCGTGGATTATGACGGAGAGTATGTAACGCCATTGGTCAACAATAAAGAGTGCGCGTATACCACTTTCGATACAAATGGAACGGCAAAATGTGGACTGGAAGAAGGATATAATCAAGGGCTTACCACTTGGAAAAAGCCGGAATCATGTAGTCTCTATCCCATCCGAATAGGAAAACTAAAATACCATCAGTCATTGAATTACCACCAATGGGATATCTGCAAACCTGCTTGTGAATGTGGTAGCAAACTCGATGTAAAAGTGTTTCGGTTTTTAAAGGGCCCGCTAACGGCTAAATACGGGGTTGCTTTTTATGAGCAACTGGAAGAAGTCGACAAATTACTGACAGATGAAAAAGGCGGAAAGGTAAAATTTGAAGATGGTGAGGAGATTTAATTTTAATAACAATAATTATTAATGGTAAATAGTTAATTAAAATTGCTCCGCAATTTCATCCATTGAATATTGAATAATTGAAAATTGACTGATTCAACGATTGAATATTGATACATTAATGTCATTGATTAATTGTAGGCCTTAGCCGACCTCTACCCAATCTCCGTGTTGCTTAATCAAATCAATCAAAGCATCTACTGCTTCTAATTCAGGTACATTTTTACGTACTACTTCTTTTTCTTTGTACAACGTAATCTTGCCTGGGCCAGTTCCCACATAACCGTAGTCAGCATCAGCCATTTCCCCCGGGCCATTTACGATGCATCCCATGATACCAATCTTCACTCCTTTCAAGTGGTTTGTTTTAGCTCTAATCTTAGCAGTAGTTTCCTGTAAATCGAATAAGGTTCTTCCACACGATGGGCAAGAAATATATTCGGTTTTAGAAATTCGAGTTCGGGTAGCTTGCAAAATCCCAAATGAAGTTGAATTGATAAATTGCTTTGATCCGCAGTTGGTTGCATCAATCCAAATGCCGTCACCAAGCCCATCAATGAGCAACGCCCCTAAGTCGGTCGCAGCGTATAATTGGAATTTATCATCCGTAAGGTCAGTGTAGCTACGTTTGATAATCACAGGAGAAGAGCATTCGTTGGTGATTAATTCGATAAACATTCGGCGCTGTTCAGCCATTCCGTGCTCATTGTCAGTTTCAATTACCAAAACAGCTGTTGGATCACTTTCTATTGTCTCTAAAAATAATTCAGAGAGCTCCTCTATGCGCGCTTGAATAAAATTCAGCTGAGGAGAATGAAAGTCGGTGTCTAAATAATCGTCCACGCTAAACAAAGGATAAAGTCGCGGTTTATCCGTCTGCTTTTGCCAGCTATTTGCTGGAGTTACCAATCCAAGTGTACCAGGTATTTCAAAATCAACTGTATTGTTACCAATGAAAATGTAATCGCAAGCAGCATCAGAAATGCCATATTTATCTAAATCTACCGCATAATTATATCCAAATGGAAATAAGCTAGCTGCTGTAATTTTATCTCTACCGCTTAGGTCGCCAAATACCACAGGGTGGTGCTTACCGCCTATGTTTACGATTTCTTTGCTTTGTCGTCGGTTATACTCATATGGGTTGATTGGGTTTATCCCAATCGAAGGAATTGACTTGTGTTCCTTTCTGTTTTCGTAGCGTTCTGCCAATGCTCGAGCTACAGGTATTTCTGCTTCTGGCTCTTCAGTAAGCGATACCCGAATCGTATCACCAATGCCATCTTCTAGTAGGGTTCCAATTCCTACGGCCGACTTAATTCTACCATCTTCTCCATCGCCCGCCTCAGTAACACCCAAGTGAAGTGGATAATTCATGCCTTCTTCAGCCATTTTTATCAATAGCAATCGGTAGGCTTGTACCATAACTTGGGTATTACTTGCCTTCATTGACAGCACAATATTTTTAAAGTCGTGCTTTTCACAGATTCGTAAAAATTCCAAAGCAGACTCTACCATACCAATAGGCGTATCACCATATCGGCTAAGTATTCTGTCAGAGAGCGATCCATGGTTGGTGCCGATTCGCATCGCAATTCCTTCTTCTTTGCATATTTTAACCAATGGCGTAAAACGCTCCTCAATACGCTGGAGTTCTTTTTGATATGTATCGTCAGTGTATTCTATGTTTTCAAACTTCTTTTTGTCGGCGTAGTTGCCAGGATTTACACGCACCTTTTCCACTATTTTAGCAGCTATTTCAGCCGCATTTGGTGTAAAATGAATGTCAGCTACTAATGGCGTTTGGTATCCTTTGGCTCTTAGTGTGTCTTTAATAGCTTTTAGATTTTCTGCTTCTTTTTTGCTTGGCGCTGTAATTCTAACGTATTCGCAGCCCGCTTCAATCATACGAATAGATTGCGCAACAGTCTTCTCGGTATCCATTGTATCGGTAGTTGTCATGGACTGAATTCGTATCGGGTTATCTCCGCCTAGTGGAATTTCTCCAATAGTCACTTCTCTGCTTTTTACACGATTAAATTGTGTTAAGCTGTCCACATAAATACGATTAGAGTTACCTGCTGTTGCCATTTTTTTACTGTTCGTTTAAAGTTCAAAAGTAACATTTTGCTTAGGCTAATGTTGTATTCTAATAAAAAATTAAGAACACAACCCACTTAACTGCTATTAATACTACTTTGTCTGTTTTTTTCTTTACTCGGTTGGTGAAAATACCGTATTTGTCGAATAGTCAATACCTATAACCTCTTTGTATGTAATATTTTACGTAGTTTTATGGCTTATAAAGACTACTCGTGGAAACCAACCAAGCCAAACAAGCTCACCACCAAACACATTTAACCAGTGTTTCGGATTCGACTATTACAGTTCATTATTCTTATGAATCAGATGATGCATTATTTGATGTTTGTGATTTAAGTGGTTCGATTTTAATGTCTGGTAAATTAGCTGATACTGATAAGATTGATGTTTCAGAGTTGCCTTCTGGTGTGTATGTATTTTACATCATAGACAGTGGAAAAGTCCATAAAGAAAGAATCCAGGTCTAGACTTCATCTAAGAAACGTTTTATGCTACTTTCAAGAATAAGAGGTGCCTCGTAGAATGGCATATGACCTATATCTTTAAGTATTTTCAACTGGCAGTTTTCTGCAACAAGTGCTTGTTCCTCCAACCATTGTAAAGGTATAATTTTATCCATTTCACCCGCGATTATTAAAACAGGGTAAGGGGCAAACTTTAGTACAATTTCTCGTTCATAACGATCTCTCATCCCTGAAATAGCTGCAATGGTTCCTTGTATGCTTGTGCGATGAGCAATTTTTTTTGTAGTGTTTATAGCTCTCGTGTGTGACTTCACTTTGGTATGAAATAGTGGAGGAATAGCAAGTTCTACAAACGCTTTCTTCTTTGTTTTTACTAATTGTATGGCGCGGGTGCGGTCAAGTTTTTTTTCTGGTAAGTCTGCACGTGCATTGCTGCAAACTAGACTTAAAGAAAGCATTTTGTCTGGGTATTGCTCGGCAAAAGCCAGTGCTGCATACCCACCCATCGAATGCCCAATGAGGTGACATTTTCGTTTGTTGATCTGCTTCATTAACTCTAAAGCAACATCGGCCATCAATTCCATAGAATGTACATACCCCATGCATTCTGATTTGCCATGCCCGGGGAGGTCTAGACAAGCCACTTGGTAGTTTTTAGACAAATAATTGACCAGCCCTTTCCAAATCGTCACATCTTCGAGAAACCCATGCAGTAGCAGCACCAAAGGGCCTTTTCCTTTTGTGGTGTAATGCACTTTAGCATTTCGATATGTGAAAAATTTACTCATAAAAATAGGGAGCATAAAAGTATGCTCCCCAATTCAATATATCAATACCCATTTATTTGGCCATTGCTGCTTCTACATCATCAGCCTCAATAGGGATATGTGCCATCAGGTTTTCTAATCCATCATTGGTCACCAAGTAATCGTTTTCTAATCGAATTCCGAGGCTTTCTTCACGGATGTATATACCTGGCTCAATCGTAAATACCATGCCTGCTTCAATAGGATCCGTCCAGCTACCAACATCATGAACATCTAATCCGATGTAGTGGGAAGTTCCGTGCATAAAATACTTTTTGTACGCTGGCCAATCTGGATCTTGGTTGTCAACATCTTCTTGAGTGATTAATCCAAGTTTGATTAATTGCTTCTCCATCATTTGTCCAACCTGCTTGTGGTAGTCAGGGAGTGTAATGCCGGGTTTAAGAATAGTTTCACAACCTTTCATTACATCCAAAACGGCATTGTATACTTCTTTTTGTCGTGCCGTAAACTTTCCATTTACAGGAATAGCACGTGTAGAATCAGCGGCATAGTTACCGTATTCGGCACCTACGTCCATTAAAATAACGTCCCCGTTTTTACATTCTTGATTATTTTCAATGTAGTGCAGTACACAAGCATTAAAACCTGAAGCGATAATCGGCTCGTAAGCAAACCCTCTGGAGCGGTTGATTAAAAATTCATGCATCAATTCAGCTTGTATTTCAAACTCCATTACCCCAGGCTTGGTAAACTGCAACACGCGGTTTACAGCTTTAGCAGTAATATTACATGCTGTTTTCATTAATTCAATTTCTTCTGGCTCCTTTACACTTCTTAAGTAAGATAAAATTGGAGCAGTTCTTTTGTACGTATGAAGTGGGTATTCTTTCTTACACCAATCTCTAAAGCGGTCATCTCTGGTTTGCACTGGATTACTAGCTCTTAAGTGCTCGTTGTCTGAAAGGTAAATGTATTCAGTTTCAAAAGCCATTGTTTTAAATACTTTCTCAAAATCTTCTAACCAATAAATGGTTTTAATGCCTGAAGTGGTAAATCCAGTTTCTTTGGTTAGTTTCTCTCCTTCCCAAATGGCAATTTCGGGGCTGGTTTTTTTCAAGAACAATACTTCTCGATGTTTTGGATTAGGGCAATCCGGGCATAACACCAAAATAGATTCCTCTTGATCTACTCCAGATAGGTAGAACAAATCATTGTTCTGTCGAAATGGCATTGTGCCATCCGCATTTGTCGGCATTATATCGTTCGCATTGAGCACTGCAATAGCATTTTTTTCTAGCTTCTGTACGAACTTTTTTCTGTTCTTAATAAATAGGTTAGAATCGATCGGTAAGTATTTCATGAATGTCTTTTTTTCGTAATAAAACAAATGTAAGCATGCCACCTACCACCATCAATTATTCCATGAAATATTTCTCTCCTAATCATAAAAACCAAATTTTCTATCGATTGTTAACACTGATGACGACATCCTTAAAATTAGGCTTATTAAGAATGTGTCTAAATAAAATTAATACGTAAACGATAATTGGTAAAAAGGTGGATTGCATTTACCTTTGCTGCTTTAAAAATTAACATTTAACTTAAATATAGTTCCGTATGAGCGAATCACGAGGGTTATTAAAATCGCACATTGTCAAGAAATATTGGATGGCGTTTACCGGTCTCTTTTTGATACTCTTTCTTACTGGCCACTTGGCAGGTAACTTGCAATTATTTATGACTGGCTATGCCGGCCAATTACAATTTAATGAGTACGCTGTATTCATGACGACAAATCCTGCAGTAAAGGTTTTGTCTTATGTTACTTACCTCAGTATTATTTTTCATGCCATTGATGGAATTGTAATTAGTATGGCAAATAGAAAGGCACGTCCTCAGGGATATGCGCACAGCAAGCCACAAAAAAATTCAATCTGGTCATCTAGAAACATGGGCGTGTTGGGTACAATCATTTTGGTATATATCGTGGTTCACATGCAGAACTTTTGGTATGAATACAAGTTTGGAACGACACCTCACATGTTAAACGAGGAAGGAACAGCACCACTTTTACAAGATGGTACTCCGGTTATGAATGGGGTGGTAGAGAATGGTCAAGTTTCCTTAAATGGAGTTGAGATGGGTCCTGTGATGAAAGATTTATACACTATTGTAGTTGACAGTTTTACAAACCCAATTTTAGTGTTATTCTATGTTCTAGCTATGGTAGCATTAGGGTTTCACTTAGTTCACGGATTTTCTAGTGCCTTCCAATCATTAGGATTAAATCATCCAAAATACAATCCATTAATTTCTAAAGTAGGATACGCTTACGCAATCGTAATTCCTGCAATATTTGCATTAATTCCTATCTACATGTTCTTCATGTAAGAGAAGTAATTATTCAATAAAAAAGATACAAAGATGAAATTAGATAGTAAAGTACCTGAAGGCCCATTAAAAGATAAATGGACCAATTATAAAAATAACATCAACCTAGTAAATCCTGCAAACAAAAGAAACATCGACGTTATTGTTGTTGGAACTGGTTTGGCAGGTGGATCTGCTTCTGCTACATTAGCCGAGTTAGGTTATAACGTAAAAGCTTTTTGTTACCAAGATTCTCCTCGTAGAGCGCACTCAATTGCTGCTCAAGGTGGAATTAACGCTGCAAAAAACTACCAAGGTGATGGTGATTCTACCTACCGATTATTTTACGATACCATTAAAGGTGGTGATTACCGATCAAGAGAGGCAAACGTTTATCGTTTAGCTGAGGTTTCTGCCAACATTATCGATCAATGTGTTGCTCAAGGTGTTCCCTTTGCTCGTGATTATGGTGGTTTATTAGATAACCGTTCGTTTGGTGGTGTATTGGTTTCAAGAACTTTTTACGCAAAAGGACAAACTGGACAGCAATTGTTGTTGGGAGCATATTCTGCAATGAACAGACAAATTGCAAAGGGTAAAATTGAAATGTTTAACCGTCACGAAATGCTCGACGTAGTAGTGGTTGACGGTAAAGCTCGAGGGATTATTGCTCGTAACTTAGTAACTGGAGAAATTGAGCGACACTCAGCTCATGCTGTAGTAGTTGCTTCAGGTGGATATGGAAACGTATTTTTCTTGTCTACCAATGCAATGGGATCAAATGTTACTGCTTCATGGAAAGTACATAAGCGAGGAGCTTTGTTTGCTAACCCTTGTTACACGCAAATTCACCCAACTTGTGTTCCTGTTCATGGTACACAACAGTCTAAATTGACGTTGATGTCAGAATCATTAAGAAATGATGGACGTATTTGGGTTCCTAAGAAATTAGAAGATGCTAAAGCTGTTCGAGAAGGAAAGTTGAAAGCAGTAGATATTAAAGAAGAAGATAGAGATTACTACTTGGAAAGAAGATATCCATCATTTGGTAACTTAGTGCCTAGAGATGTTGCATCTCGTGCAGCTAAAGAAAGATGTGATGCTGGATTTGGAGTAGTAAATAACGATACAAACGAAGGTGTATTCTTAGATTTTGCTTCTGCAATTATCCGTTACGGAAAAGAGCAGGCACACTTAAAAGGAATGCATAATCCAACAGAAGCAGAAATTCAAGGTCTAGGGAAAGACGTAATTGCTTCTAAGTATGGTAACTTGTTTGACATGTACAAGCAAATTACAGCAGAGAACCCTTACGAAACTCCAATGAAAATTTATCCTGCAGTTCACTACACGATGGGTGGAGTATGGGTAGATTACAACTTAATGACTACGGTTCCTGGGTTGTACGCTATTGGAGAGGCTAACTTCTCTGATCACGGTGCTAACCGATTAGGAGCATCAGCATTAATGCAAGGATTAGCAGACGGATATTTTGTGCTTCCTTACACAATTGGTGACTACTTAGCTGATGATATACGAACAGGTAAAATTTCAACAGATTTGCCGGAGTTCGCTGAAGCTGAATCACGTGTTACAACACAGATTGAGACATTAATTAACAACAAAGGAACCCACTCTGTAGACTATTTCCACAAGCAGCTAGGGTTGATTATGTGGAACAAAGTTGGGATGTCAAGAACTGCTGAAGGCTTAAAGCAAGCGATTGAAGAAATCAAGGCATTGAGAGAAGCGTTTTGGAAAGAAGTTCGAGTTCCGGGTGCTGCTGATGAGCTAAACCAAGAGTTAGAAAAAGCAGGTCGAGTAGCTGACTTTTTAGAGCTAGGGGAATTATTTGCAAGAGATGCACTGGAAAGAGAAGAGTCTTGCGGAGGTCACTTCCGTGAGGAGCATAGAACTGAAGATGGTGAAGCGAAGAGAGACGATGAAAACTTTACGTTTGTTTCGGCTTGGGAATACACCGGACAGCCTTCAGAAGCAATCTTGCATAAAGAAGAATTAATTTTTGAAAATGTAGAACTTAAGACACGTTCTTATAAATAATATACGATCATGGCTACAGAAAAAGGAATGAATATAACATTGAAAGTTTGGCGTCAGAAGAATGGCCAATCTAAAGGAGCATTAGAAACGTACGAGTTGAAAGATGTATCTCCTGATAACTCTTTCTTAGAAATGATGGACATCTTGAATGATCAAATCATCATGAAAGATGGAAGTCCAGTTGCATTTGATCACGATTGTAGAGAGGGTATTTGCGGTTCTTGCTCGATGTACATTAATGGTGAGCCCCACGGTCCAGGTCGATTAGTAACGACTTGCCAACTGCACATGCGCGAGTTTAAAGATGGTGAAACAATATATGTAGAACCATTTAGAGCAAAGGCTTTTCCAATCATCAAAGATTTGATCGTTGATAGAAGTGCATTTGACCGTATCCAACATGCAGGAGGTTATATATCTGTGAATACTTCAGGAAATACGCAAGATGCAAATGCTATTCCTGTAGATAAGAAAGACGCAGATAGAGCATTTGATGCTGCTACGTGTATCGGATGTGGTGCTTGTGTTGCAGCTTGTAAAAATGCTTCTGCATCATTATTTATGTCTGCTAAAATTTCGCAATATGCATTATTGCCGCAAGGACAAGTGGAGTCTAAGAACAGAGTTTTAGCAATGGTTAAGCAAGCTGAGGAAGAAGGTTTTGGACCATGTTCAAACACTGGTGCTTGTGAGATAGAGTGTCCTAAAGGAATTTCTTTAGAGAACATTGCACGAATGAATAGAGAATATTTATCTGCTTCGATTACGTCAAAGTAAATACTTTAAACACATAATGAGTCCCCATTCTTTTTAAGGATGGGGATTTTTTTTGCTAAATAGATAGCAGGAACATTTCTTACATCAATACGTTTATCGAAAAAGGAGAATAAAATGAGTTTTAAACGCATGTTCGAATTCTTGGCAGAGCTCCAAGAAAACAATTCTAAAGAGTGGATGGATGCTAATCGCACTTATTATCACTCAGTAAGAGATAATCACATCAAATGGCTGGATCAGATGAGTGATCGATTGGCTAAAATAGACCCTCATTATACACCTACTTCAGGTAAAAAAGGAATTAATCGTATCAATAACAATCTGATGTTTCATCCGAATAAACCTACTTATAAAGATCATTTTGGTGCAGGTTTAGACCAGTTTAGTAAACAAGGAGATTTTTACATTCACCTTGGAGTCAACGAGTCATTTATTGCAGGAGGCTACTACAAACCCAAAACGGAAATACTTACAAAAATCAGAGAAGCGATTGACTATGACGGTGAACAACTTCGAAAGATTTTGGATAAACCGTCGTTCAAAAAATATTTTAGTGGACTAATCAATACTGGTGATGAACTGTCGCAGGCGCCTAAAGGCTTTGATGCCAGTCACCATCACATCGACTTATTGAAATATAAGACCTATGCTGTAGAAACATCATTAAGTGAACAGCTTATTTTTTCGAATGATTTTGACGATTATGTAATCGATGTGTATCAAGAGATGCTTCCCTTCAGGAGATATTTGAATAGAGCAGTGACCTTTGAATCATAAAAAAAGCTGTACCAATCGTTGGTACAGCTTTTTTATTTTTTAATAGCGAACTGATTAGTCAGTCATGATCATTTTCTTGCTATCAATTTGTCTCCCATCAACTACTAAGTTGTAGATGTACGTTCCACGCGAAAATAAGCTCATAGGCAGGCTTAATGTGCCATTGCCTTTATGCGTTATTGGATACGTTCTTACGAGAACTCCTGTAAGCGTATAGATAGAAATTTCTGCTCTGTCTACTCGTAAAGGAATGTAGTAGCTAATTGATGTAAACTCCTCGAATGGATTAGGAGCATTTTGATACAAGTGAGGCTGGTCGTCACCCATCCAATCAATATCCACAAGAGATACAGAGGTTCCACAGCAAGAATCTACCGCTACTGCTACGGTATCTAATTTATTAGAAACTGAGTCCAATCTATTCGTTACTGAGTCTAAACGTGCAGTGAGTGTGTTGATCTGGTTTTGTAGACCAACTAAAAGAGTAGAAAGGTCAACATTATTTCCGTTGCTAATAGAAAGTGTAGTTCCGTTTAACGACAATGTCTGTAACTCATTGGTTGAGTCTTGGTCTGTTAATACTACATTGTTTCCATTTTGAATAGATAAAGTATCTCCATTCAATCCTAGCGTTTGGTTGTCTGTATTGTCCTTATATGCGCTTAAATCAATTGTATTACCTCCTGTTATAGCTAAACTGTCATTTGATATAGAGACTGTCTGGTTGTCCGTATTAACAGTATTTGTTGGTAGGGTAATAGAATTACCTCCTGCAATGCTTATAGTGCTTCCTGTAATTGAAAGCGTTTGTTCATCCGTATTGTCTTTATAAGGACTTAAATCAATTGTATTTCCACTAGAAATAGTTAAGCTATCATTGGAAATGGCAACTGTTTGACTATCTGTATTATCTTTAAATGTACTCAGGTCAATTCCATTTCCTCCATCAATGATAATAGAGTCATTACTCAAACTCAATGTTTGATCATCTGTATCAGTAAAAGTGGGTAAGGATACAGAGTTACCGTTAGCAATGCTTAGTGTGTTACCTAAGATTGATAAGTTTTGCGCATCTGTATTATCTAAGAATGAGCTCAAGTCGATTTTATTTCCACCGCTGATAACTAAGCTATCATTAGAAAGAGAAACATTCTGTGCATCGGTATTATCTAAATAAGGTGCTAAAGACACTGAATTACCACCGTCAATAGCAAGCGTATTTGATGTGATGCTCAACGTTTGATCATCCGTATCTGTGAATGATGGTAACGTTACAGAGTTACCATTGGCAATACTTAGCGTACTTCCTGAAATGGATAAGTTCTGAGCATCCGTATTGTCTAAGAATGAGCTCAAGTCGATTTTATTTCCACCGCTGAT
>CBFHLF010000052.1:0-12999 GCA_965656555.1 uncultured Acidiluteibacter sp.
TGTTGGACAGCGGATCGGTAATTATTGGGAATTATCGGTTTTCTAGTGGTAACACAGCTGGCTTTGTTAGCAATGTGCCACCACTGTATACACAAGTGATTATTGCGCTTTCGGCGCCGCTTACCGAAGGGGCGTTAGAAACAATATCCGTTACCGGAATTACGGATTGCGCAGGCAATGCTATTGGAGCAAACAATACAGCAAGTTTTACGCTTCCGGAGACGGCACAAGCAGGAGATATTATCTTAAATGAAGTGCTGTTTAATCCAAATTCAGGAGGAGTAGATTTTGTGGAGATCTATAACAATAGTCAAAAAGCAATTAGCTTGCAGGGATGGAAGTTAGCGAATCAAGAAGGTGAAGTATTCGATAATATTCGATCAATTAGTGCAGTACCATATATTATGCTACCCGGAGAATATACCGTTTTAACGACCGATCCGGAGAAAGTAAAGCAAGAATACCCATTAAGCTTTTCTGATCGTATGTTGGAAATGAGTTCATTTCCTTCTATGAATGATTCCGAAGGAAATGTATACTTATTGATGGAGGATACCTCCATCTCTGACTTCTTTATTTATGATGCGGATATGCATTTGGCACTACTAACTGATTTGAATGGGGTCTCTTTAGAGCGTATTAATTTTGACCGACCGACCAATCAAGAAGGAACATGGCATTCAGCTTCCAAAAATGTAGGATATGCTACTCCAACCTATGAAAACTCTCAGTTTTTCGGATTGGGCAACAGCTCAAGCACCCTCACCATCACTCCTGAAGTGTTCTCTCCCGATAACGACGGATTTGAAGATTTAATCAGTTTTAACTACCGCTTTGATCAAGCAGGGTTTATTGTCACTGCACGCATTTATGACGCAAAGGGCAGATTAGTAAAAGAAATCGCCAATAATGAGGTAGTTGGGGCAGAAGGGAATTTTATTTGGGATGGCTTAAACGAAGACAATTCTAAAGCTGCAATTGGCCCTTATATTTTACTATTTGAAGCCTTTACCGAAGGCGGAAATACAGAAAAGTTTAAAGAAACCTTTGTGTTGGGCGGGAGGTTGTAAGTTTATTTAGATTAATTAGGGGTTTACACGAAGTAGAAGAAGCAGCCACAGGTAAAGTTTTATTTTACATCAGAATAGCTTGGTTTTGTAACAGACATAAGCAAGATTGCCTGTAAGCGAACCGTATTAAGAAATTAAAGTTGGAATTAGAAAATGAAGGTAAAATGGAAATACATATTTCTGTATGCTTTGATAGCATTAGGACTTTCTTATCCTATACAGAGTGGTGTTTTGGATGATTATTTTAATTCCATTACTGAAGATACCTTTTTATTTGGGTCAACTTATTTATTAGCAGGTTTAAGTACTTTATTTGCCGGAGCAGTTGTGTTATTATTTCATAAAGGCTCATCCAAAAGAATAACCATCCTTGGAGATGATAGGATAAAAAACCTCCTCATTTTAGTACTGCCTATACTATCTTTTTCAGTAATTGGTATAAAGAACAATAGTGAAATGAGTGAATCTTTACATGGCTTTGCTTTTGCATCTATCAATACAGTTTATGCATTTGCGGAAGAGTTTGGTTGGAGAAGGTATCTGCAAAATGCACTAGAGGGTTTAAATAAACACTTAAAGTATATCCTAATTAGTGTTATCTGGTGGATTTGGCATTTTAGGTTTGACACACAATTTGATCTGTTTATTTTTCCTGTAATTTGCATTGGAGGTGGATTTCTTTTAGGAAAGTTGGCCGACGATACTAAGTCGATCTTACCTGTAGTAGCTATGCACACGTTAATTATTTTGACCACCAGTATGGGCAGTTTTGGAAAAAACGAAATATTGGGAATTGGGTTGGTGATGTTGGGGTGGATAACAATAGAAATGATTTGGAAAAGAAAAGTGCAGAGATCTTAAGCTAAGCCATTTGAAAAACTTTAACCACTACCATTGAAAGTGACCTACGACAAATACTATCAGACAGAAAACTTGTTCGGAGAACCGTACCCTGAGTTAATAGCGTTTTTTGCACAGTATCCTCAAAAAGGTAATGTACTTGACTTAGGTTGTGGTCAAGGTAGAGATGCAATTGCTTTAGCTCGTCTTGGCTATTCTGTTACAGGAGTTGACAACTCAAAAGTTGGAATCAAGCAAATGAACCAAATCGCACAAAATGAAAACTTGAATTTGGTTGGAATAGTTGATGATATTTATGCTTTCAATCTTTTTCATGAGTATGATGTTGTACTTTTAGACAGCATGTTCCATTTCGCTAAAAAGGATAAAGAAAAGGAAGTCAGATTGCTCAAAAGAATTACTTCAGAGTTAAAGACTGAAGCTATATTAGTTGTCTGTATTCAAGATACCGGAGACAAAGTTAAAATTCTAAGCGAAGCAATAGAAGCTGAAGAACCACTCTCTCGTTTAGTTGACAAGAAATTCAAATACATTTTCGAAGATCAAGACAATGGACATAAATCAGAAACGGCCTATAGAATGATTGTAGTTCAAAAATGTGTTTACAAAAGGTATTAAGCCTAATTTCAATGTATTCCAAATACTATTTAAAATAAATACAGATTTACAAGTTGTCAGCATTTAAAACAAAAGCCTTGTGCAATTTCTTACACAAGGCTTTCTAAACACTAACTCACACTATATTTATCTTATAATCAGTTTTTGACTTTCTCCTGAGATGGTTTTTACAATATACATTCCTGCATTTATATCAGAAATATCTACTTTATTGGTTCGATCAAAAGAAGCTACTTGCTTACCAATCATATTGAATATAAAACCTGTTGCCGTTTTATTAAAATTAATTTGATTTCCATTGGACGGGTTGGGGTAAATGGCCAATTCAATTCCTTTTACTCCATTTTCTTCTAGAGAAGTAGTAAAGTTAATGCTGTAGATTGCTACGTTACCACTCACTTCATTACTAGCTACTAACAAATCCATATTGTTTGGAGAAACACTTGCAGGGATAAAAAACAATCCTTCAGGACCTAAATCACCTGCTGCTGAATCAGTAGCTGCAACAGTAAAATCTCTGTTCAGGAAATATTGCTCAAAGACTGGAGCATTAACATTGCTTACATCGTATACCATGATTCCGCCCATTCTTTCTAATCCTATAAAGGCATATTGCTTTCCTCTTATCTCCTCAACAATGATTGATTCTGGCTCTGCTCCTTTGTCATCACTTCTTGAATCAAATGAATTGTTATCATCATTATTGGAGTTAAAAGTGGTTGGATAGTTAGCAGCTAAATAGCTTTCAAAGTCATCCCCACTATCATAAACTAAAGCTCCTGATGTAGAGAAAATCGAAAAAGAACGACCACCATAAGCATATAACTCATCATAATCACCATCATTATCAATATCTCCAAGCGTGGTAGTAATGTTTAATCTTCCTAAGGTATCGTCATCTTGCAGTCCGGCGTAGTTTGGAAAGGCGATGCTATCCAAGATCAAATCCTTTACTCTTTCTTCTTCAGAAAAACCATCATAATCTCTTGAATCGCCTTCGTTTGCTGTAAAAATGTAAAAGTTTCCTCCAATAACATGTCCGTCAATGGCATCTGGCATGTACATTCCTTTTACAGGGTAGTTTCTCATGTTGATAACACCGTCTCTATTACTTGCATCTAATGTATTACCTGGTGCTGACCAATCTTTGAAACCCAAAGGCATAATTTCTTCTGCTTCTGCTGTTGCTAAGTTCACTTTAACAATCGCATTGTTTTCTTGGCAACTTACATAAGCAAAAGCATTGTTTTGGTCTACTGTTATGTACTCAGGCTCTAGATCCATTGCTACAGTAGCATTTGGTCCGAAAACACGCACATCTTTGTCAATAGTAGAAACCATTACATCATCGAAGTAGATACTACCTCCGTTTCTTACGAACATATTAAATCGAACATAATGAGGTAGGTTAGAGCCTACAGCGTAAGTAAAGTCTCGGTAAACAGAATCAACTACATCACCTGTATTGTTTCCATCAGCAACTAAGGTATCTATTGCCGTCCAGTTGATACTATCTTGAGAAACCTCAATAGCCGTTTGCCAATCTGCACCTGCGCTAGAAATACGTGCTGAAAATTGCAACGTTTGTACTGCAGGATAAAGACCTGTTCTAATGATATCACCTTGAGTATTTAAACCAGCTTTACCATTTCCCGAGTTTGCATTACTTGAATTAAAGTAGCCTCCTGCATTTAACCATCCGCTTGGCATTCCTGACTCTAAGCTATCCACAACAGAATTAAACTTTGCGAATGATACATTGGTTACTGTTGCTTGAGTTACTCCTGCGCTAATATCAATGATGGAAACAGAACCTTCCGGATCTACCAAATAATCATCATCTGGCTCACCTTCATTGGCCACAATTACTTTATTTCCATCAGGCGAAAAAGTTAGCATATCGGGCAGAGCGCCAACAGCTAAATCATTTAGGTAGACTCCTGCTGCATCAAAAAATACAACCTTTCCGTTAGCCTGTTTATTAGTGTCTTCTACAGCTGCTGCTAATACGCCATTATTAAAGGCAACACTGTTAGCATTTGCTCCGTAGGCTGCTAAAGAGATGGTGTTTTGCAATGTTGGTAAAGCAGGATTACTAATATCTAGCACTTGGATGCTGGAGTTGGCTGCGTTTACAAAAAATAGTCGTTGTGTTGTAGAGTCGTATGCAGTAATTTCCGCTGCTCCATCATCAAAAATTCCCGTGTTGTATGTTCCTAAGGCTGACATTTGAAAGCTCTGAGCATAGGCTCCAGCAGCTAATAAAATAGCAGACAAAATGGTAGTTGTTTTTTTCATAGTTGTTGATTTATTAATTAAAATTCAAAACTATTTAAACCACTGATCTAGCTGTTTACACTAAGATTATGCATTAGTTAATCTATAATTACCCATGTAAATTTTAAGTTAATTGCTACCCAATAATATTGTGCAAACACCGAAAACATAGTGAGTATAAAACGTGTTTTATTACCATGAAAGAGAGAGATGAGGTGCTAAAAGAAATTAGGTTAGAATTAGAATTGCCAGAGCAGAATGCATTGGCAATTGAATTATTTCAAAACAATACATTACGACCAATTTTAAAGTTTCAGAATTCATTAATTCTAGAAATATTTAAAGGTTATCTGAAGAAAAATCACCGCACGTTTAAAGCATTAAACCAAAAAGTGCAACTAGAAATTATAAGAGATAGTTTAAAGAAAGATCAGCGAATCAAGAATCAATTCATTGCTATTGTAGTTGCTTTTTTTACCGTGGAGGAGTATACGAAGTACGCTATGGAGTTAAATGAACTGAATAAACGAATCGTATCCATGACGACTCAACGTTTACAAGATCAGCTTAGCCGGTTGATTTTATAATTCATTGATGTTTTCCAGATAGTAATCAGCTTGCTTTAATATTTCAGCCTTTTGATCGCCATCCATTTTACGCCACAAATTGAGCATCATGCCCATTCGCGGATTCGATGATAAGTATTCTTCGTGCTGAGAGATAAAATTCCAATACAAGCTATTAAAAGGGCAGGCTTTATCGCCTGTCTTTTTCTTTTTATCGTAATAACATGTGCCGCAGTAGTTGCTCATTTTATCCACATAGTTAGCCGACGAAATATAAGGTTTGGTAGCAATGATACCGCCATCCGCAAACTGGCTCATTCCTCTGGTGTTTGGCATTTCTACCCATTCTATCGCATCGATGTAAATACCCAAGTACCATTCATCAACTTCGTCAGGGTTAACGTTGGCAAGCAGTGCAAAATTCCCCGTAACCATTAGTCGCTGAATGTGGTGTGCGTAGGCATATTCCAACGACTGTTGAATCGATGATTTCAAGCAATTCATTTTCGTTTTTCCGGTCCAGTAAAATTCAGGAAGCTTTCGCTGATGGTCTAATTCATTCATTTTCGCATAATCAGGCATTTTGGCCCAATACATTCCGCGCATGTATTCCCGCCACCCAATAATTTGGCGTACAAAGCCTTCTATCTGAGAAATATCAATTTTATCTGTATTTTCTTGATAAAATGCTATCGACTTCTCCACTACTTCTTTTGTAGAGAGCATTTTGGTATTGAGCGAAAAAGAAACTCTGGAGTGATAGATGCTCCACTCGTTTACGGCCATGGCATCTTGAAAATCACCGAATAAATGCAAACAGTTTTCCAAAAAGAAGTCTAATTGCTCCAAGCTTTCTTCACGGTTTATCGGCCATACAAAATGCTTTGGGTCGATGGTACCAATGGTTTTTACCTTTTCAGATGTTACCATTTTATAGATCTCTTCTACATTGTGATCAAATATAAGTGGAGAGGTAGGCTTGTGTTTCGCTGGTAGCTTTTTTCGGTTGCTTGCATCGTAATTCCATTTACCACCTTCTGGTTTTTTACCTTCCATCAGTACTTCATGCTTTTGACGCATCATGCGGTAAAAGTTTTCCATCAACCATTGTTTCTTTCCATCAAAATGGTTTCCTAATTCTTCTCTTGAAGTATAAAAATGCTCGGAGTCTATAGCTGAAGTTTCTATATCAAGTCCTTTGCTAATCGCTTTCAATTGCTCATCTAATCGATACTCGTCAGGAAGCTGGTATTCGAAATTTTCTATTGAGTATTCCTCAATCAGTTGTTTAATATTTTTTTCTAAATCTTGTTGGTTCTGTTTATCATCAAGTTGGTAGTAAACAACTTGATGGCCATTTTCTTTGAGCTGATTCGCGAATGATCTCATCGCTGCAAAAAAGCCGACAACTTTCTGGATATGATGCGTGGCGTAATCTGTTTCTTGCCTCATTTCAAAAAGGCAGTAAACATTCCCTTCATTGGCTTTTTCAAACCATGAATGTGCTGAGTTTAGTTGATCACCAAGAATAAGTCTTAAGGTTGTTGGCATAGAAACGTTGGTTTATAAAATGGTTCAACGTTCTAAAAAACTTATTTGTTCGAGCGAGCTGCTTCTTTAAAGTATTTCATAGGGACTAAAAGCATACCAAAGCACTCTCCATCTTCTTTTCCTTGATGTTTGTGATGTACTTTATGCGCTTTTCGAATGGCTCTAAAATAGACGTTATCCGTATTCTTTAACCAGTTAAATCTACGATGAATAAATACGTCATGCACCAAGAAATAAGCGATTCCGTAAAATAAAATTCCAAGACCTATGGAAAGGCCGTAATCAAAAAAGCCTTCGGCCCATAGAATGACCATTCCTGTGCTAATTACAGCGTAGAAAATAAAGTAGGCGTCGTTTTTTTCAAACCATCCTTCATGTGGCTGGTGATGATCCTCGTGTAAAAACCATCCAAATCCATGCATGATGTATTTATGTGAAAACCAAGCCATAAACTCCATAAAAGAAAAGGTAGCGATGGTAACGAATAGGTATAAGAATGTTTGCATCGATAGCAAAATTAAGCAGTTTTAAGTTAAACTAAACAGTTCTTTCAGATGAATGTTTTATTAGCCTGAACAGAATAAAGCACGATGGATTTAAAGAAGTATTTTTTTTATTGGTTAGCCGGAATGGCCGTTTTGGTTCTGCTGTATATCGCCTTCGGACCTAAGGCTAAGAAAATAGATCTAAAATCGATTAATTTTTACAGCACGGAATCTGCTGAATTGTATTTTAAAAACATTCGATCATTTTCATACGAGCGAGAAGAAAACGAAGAAGCACGGTTTGTGTTGTATCGCATAAAAACAAGAGAGAAAGATACCTTAATTCCGGCGATTAATTTTATGTTGGTGAGTAACTGGCTGCAGGATGAAAACTACATCATTACTGAGCCACAACCTCATGATTTGTTAGATAGTGGATTGGTGTGGAAGAATGGAGAAGACTCCGGTTTGTTATCATTGTCTACCAAAGATGCTGAGGATCATTATATATTTTCAGCCTCATTTTATGAGCAATTGACTGCTGAATCTCAGTTTTACTATTTGGATAAGTCCCAAAAGCATCAGCAACTCAGGTTTTCAGAAGATCAGCGAAAGTCATTGAAAAAAACACTTTCAGACTATTTTAAGCTCGTAGGTAAGATTCGTTAGAACGGCACTTTTAAGCTGCTTTGTAAATGATGTGAATAGCATCAGGTTTAAAGTTTGGAGATTTGCCTTCAATTACTAGATGCCACGAGCCTTCTGTTGGCTTTAAGAAATGACCATAATGATCCTTAATCGATATTTTAGTTCCATTGTAATTTGCAGCTCGCCGATACAGGTTAAAATTCTCCTCATCTAATAATACCACATCTGTTTCGTCTGGAACTTCTATACCGATGTATCCAGGATGACTTCCTCTAATTTTATGATATACCTGTTTCATGTTGCTAAATTAATTAGTATTCTATAAATTTACCTCTCAAAAATACTCAAAAAATTAGTTTACTAATATTTTTAGCAAAATAAAATGAATTTTTTTGCATCGAACATCAAATATTTGAGGAAGAAAAAAGGGCTAACGCAAACGGAATTAGCGAACAAGCTTGGCGTAAATCGACCGAAAATAGGATCTTATGAAGAGGCACGTGCAGAGCCGAAGCTAACTACTCTACAACGCTTTTCTCATTTTTATAAAGTGGGTGTCGATGATTTGCTGGAAAAAGACCTATCAAAAGAGGTTACGGCTGAAAAAGATATTCAAGGTAGCTCTTTGAGAATTTTGCCCATTATTGTCGATACAAACGATGAAGAACGCATTTCAGTAGTTCCTGCCAAAGCTGCTGCCGGTTATTTGAATGGCTATGCAGATGTGGAATATGTAGAAGAACTCCCGACATTTAATTTGCCTTTAAATGAGTTGTCAAGAAATAATACCTATCGAATTTTTCAGATTAAGGGAGACTCTATGTTGCCTGTTCCTTCTAACGCTTACGTGATTGCTGCTTACCTTCAAGATTGGCGCCAAGTAAAAGATGGAGAGACTTATGTGGTGGTTTCTGCCACTGAAGGAATTGTGTACAAGCGTATAAAAAAGTCATTGAAAGAGGACAAATCGATAACATTGACATCTGACAATACTGTTTACCCTACATTTAGTTTGCCTTTGGAGGATGTTAAGGAAATTTGGCAGGCTAAGGGAATTATTAATTTTGACTTAAGCAAACCGGAAGAAGCTGACCCACAATTGGATAAAATGAATGCGATGCTCCTACAACTGCAACAAGAAATGCATGCATTAAAGTCTAAATAAATGGCTTTATTACTTGGCGTACTCGTTTAGCATAACTTGCACCAAATAAATTGACGTGAACCAAAAGTGGATATAGGTTGGCTATATCTACGCGAGACTCCCAACCAGATTCTAGCGGAAAAATAGCATGATATCTTTCATACATTTTTCGGTCAAACCCACCAAATAACATGCTCATGGCAATGTCCACTTCTCGGTGTCCGTAATAAACTGCAGGGTCTATTAAAACTGGCCGGTCATTAATTCCTACCAAGTAATTTCCTGACCACAAATCTCCGTGCAGTAATGAAGGCTTTTCTGCCGGAAATAGCGCCTCTATTTTAGGGTAAATCTTTTCAATATATTGAACGAAAGCTTTATCTACCCGTTGGGTATCCCTCGCCATCTTACATTGAATCATCAATCGGTTTTCAACGAAAAAAGAAGCCCATGTAAGTTTTTTCGAATTTACTTGAGTTAGAGAACCGTTGTAGTTATCATTTTCTAACCCAAAGTATTCTGCAGAGTTCTGATGAAGTTGCGCTAACTGATTAGCAAAAGTTGTCCAAAAGTTTGAGGTTGATTTCTCTTGCTCTACATATGGCAGAATAAGATATCCTAACTCATTGAACGTGCCGGTAGCAATAACCTCAGGGATATAAAATGATTGAGAAGCCCTGAGTAGTTTTAGTCCATTGGCTTCAGCGTTAAATAGCCCGGGGAATTTATTCTCATTATTAATTTTGATAAAGTAGGTGTTATCTTTTGTTGAAAGCTTAAAAGAATCATTCACAGAGCCTCCAGAAACTTTTCCGACATGTTCTATTTCTACCTCAAGCTTTAAGGCAGTCGATAAGGTATTTTCAATATGAGAAATAAGGTCTGGTGATAATAACATTTAGCCAATCAATTTTGCACAATATGGGGCGTCAAAATTAAGATAACTTCTATCAATTCGATTGAAAAAAAGCTATTTATTGGCTGGGAGATGCGTTAAATAATTGCTGTAATAATTAGGCAGCTTAATCAGACCAATCGTTAGGTTGGGTCAATGCAAATGATATCAAAATTATTATTAGTGGGCAATTATAAAACTATTTTTTAATTCAATTTAATCCCTACATTTGCTTCATGCCAATTAAATGGGGGATTAGCTCAGCTGGCTAGAGCGCTACGCTGGCAGCGTAGAGGTCATCGGTTCGACTCCGATATTCTCCACTTTTTTATATCCATCCTTTGAGCCAATAGTATCCCAAGGCACAATATTCACGAATAACGATTATTTCATATTTTAAGTAACTCCAAAGGTTATACCTAAGTGATAAATTACTAATTTCTAATTCTACATTAGCATTTTCTGTTAACAATGACTCGCTACTTGGGTGTTCAAATGTGGGCAACCCACCAACATGATGATATCCCAACTTATTGAATGTTAAAATACTTCGCCGCATATGCTCAGGAGCTGTAACAATTAAAATGGAGGCAGTTCTATCAATTTTTCCGCTAAGTGAATACAATTGAGAGTAGGTATTATGTCCTTCTGTTATCAACTGAATTCTTTTTTCAGGAACATTTCCATCAACAAGTTCTTTTTTCATCAGTAGAATAGGGGAGTTGATATCGTTTGAAGGGACTTCAGGAAGTAATAGGTAAACTTGTGCTTCAGGATATTTTGAGGCCGCTTTTTTGGCAAAGTAGAGTTTGATTAAAGCATCGGGGCTTGGCATACCCACACCGCTAAGGACCACAATTACCACAGGCTTTTTTTCCAAACGGATGTTAGTAGCAGCAAGCTGATGATATGCATGGTAAGGAATGGATGTAAAGCTCAGTGCGATTAGGAGTAAAAAAAGAACTCCCAATAGTATAAAAAATGATCGAATACAGTTGATGATTTTGAGCTGCATATATCAACAAATGTAGCCCATAAATATAGATTCCAAGTTCATAAGGATAGATAATTTGCTTATTTAAGCCGTTAGTAATTAAAAAAAGGTTAAATTAGGCCGTTCAAAACGTTAAGAATTTACTAAAAATACAAGTCATGAAGAATCATAAACTATTATTAATGGCAGCACTAGCGCTGACATTTTCATTTGTAGGTTGCGAAGAAGATGCAGCTTTGACTGAAAACCCAATTTACGTTGACCCGGGCTCAGGTGGCGGAAATGGCGGCGGTGGCGGCACTGGTGGTGGCGGAAATGGCGGCGGCACTGGCGGTGGTGGCGGATTTTTAGCATCAACAGATTCGACAAATAGAGTTGCTGTATTGGAAGACTTTACAGGTGTTAGATGTGGATTTTGTCCTGATGGTCATGATGTTGCTAAAACAATTGAGCAGCAAATGGGAGATGATTTTATCGTGATTGCTGTTCATGGCGGTAGTTACGCTCAGCCTTCACCGGGTTGGATGGATTTTACTACTCCATTCGCTGATGCATTAATTCAACAAGCACAAGTTTCTGGATATCCTGCAGGTCAGGTGAATAGAAAGTTGGCGTCAGATCTTGGTGCAAATCCACAACGTAATGGTATGGCTATGGGGCGTGGTTCATGGAAGGCTGCTTCAGAGGCTGCTATTTTATTACCTGCACCTGTAAATATTGGTGCTAAGGCTAAATGGAATAGTGACTCTTCTGAAATTACTGTTAAAGTGGATTTATATTACACAAGTGAAGAATCAATGACAAATAACATAAATGTTGCGATTCTTCAGTCTGGTATCTCATCAAAACAGTCAGGTGGGAATCCACAAGAAGGATATATACAAAACCATGTTCTGAGAGATTATGCAACCGGGCAGTGGGGTGCTGAAGTTACTGATGCAACTACAAAGGGAGCTAAGGTTTCTGAAGTATTTACTTATATTGTTCCTGCAGATTATAACGGTTCAGGACCTGATGGTGGTGGACCAGTTGTAAAATCTAATATGGATGTAGTAGTTTTTGTTACTAGAGGTAGAGAGGACATATTAAATGCCGTAGAGATCGATATCGATTAATTTAATTGATTCAAAGTATAATACAACAAAGGCCTTGGAAATTGATTTCCAAGGCCTTTGTTTTTGTATGCAATTTATGTTAGTCGTTGTCTTTTTCGTTTCGCTTAGCTTCTCTGATGGATATTTTTTTACCATTGTTAAAAGCCACAATAAAGGCATCATTAATACCGCTTAGAAGTAATTTGTCTTTATGGTTGGCTGCGTCATCATAATGATCAAATTGACCAACTAGTAAAAGAGTTAGATCTTCGTAGTTGGTTTCTTCAATTCCCTCTACGGTTAAGTAGGTTGCAGCAATTTCCTCTGGAATGTCATTTTTAAATGCGCCTACTTGTATTTTATACACTACTTTTCCAATAATGCCACTTTTTAAGTTGACATTGTTAACGCTTACTACCGATTGGTTAAACTTATTAGGATTGTTTACATCAACGATAAAGGCATCAGGAACACCTGAATTGCGAATAACATCTAATAAGGATTCTGCTTGTTGTTTATATGCAAAGTGTCCAACTACATATCGGATAAGCCCCTTTTCGTCTACAAAAGCATCTACGTTTTTAATTTCATGAAATCTGCTCATTGGAATAACTTCCTTGAATGCTCCAATCTGTACTCCCCATAATGGGGACTTAGTGGTGTAGCTGATTGATTTGGTAACCATACCTGCCAAGGGATCTAAATTTTCTTCTACCTCTTTCGGTGCTTTTTTAATAACTGATGGTTGTTCTTTTGCTATTTCTGCTAGCGGAAGGTCTTTCTCCTCAATGATTTC
>CBFHLF010000053.1:0-12959 GCA_965656555.1 uncultured Acidiluteibacter sp.
TGCAAATATTTATATCGCAGATTCAAAAATTGGAACAGTTAGCAACGAAAATGGTGAGTTTATTTTAGAGCATATTGCAGAAGGAGACTACCAAATTATTGCTCAGTTTATCGGTTATGAGCGTGCTGTGAAAGGTGTAACGGTCATTGCAAACACTACTCATACAATTGAGTTTATTCTTAATCAAGGGCAGCAAGCAATCGAAGAAGTAGTCATCTCAGGCACCCTCAAAGAGATGAGCAAGAAAAACAGCCCTGTACCGGTGGAAGTATACCAAGCGAAGTATTTTGAAAACAATAAAAACCCTTCAGTTTTTGAATCATTACAGAATGTAAACGGCGTACGACCTCAATTGAACTGCAGTGTGTGTAATACCGGCGACATTCACATCAATGGACTTGAAGGCCCCTACACCATGGTGCTGATTGATGGGATGCCTATTGTAAGTGGTTTGTCTACAGTTTACGGATTAACAGGCATTCCATCTTCCTTAATCGAACGAGTTGAAATTGTAAAAGGACCTGCTTCATCGTTATATGGTTCTGAAGCAGTTGGTGGCCTAATCAATGTGATTACCAAAAAACCATCTGCTGCTCCAGTCTTTTCAGCAGATGTTTTTACAACCACATGGCAAGAAACAAATGCAGATCTATCGGCAAAGTTTATCCTTGGTAAAAAAGTCAGCTCATTGATGGGTATCAATTACTTCAATTACACAAACCCCATTGACAACAACAACGATGGATTCACAGACATGACGCTTCAAGATCGAATATCCATATTTAATCAACTATCTGTTAAGCGCCAAAAAAGTCGAGTATTTTCAGTGGGCATACGTTATGTATATGAAGACCGATGGGGCGGCGAAATGGACTGGAAACCTACGTTCAGAGGTGGAGATAGCATTTATGGTGAGAGTATCTTTACTAGCAGATGGGAGCTATTTGGAAATTACGATCTTCCAATTGATTCCGAAAAGTTGAACCTGCAATTTAGCGCCAATGGGCATCAGCAAAACTCAGTTTATGGAACGGATACTTACGTTGCTGATCAGCGGATCGCCTTTGGACAACTAACGTGGAATAAAATGCTGTTCTCTAACCACGACTTACTTATTGGTGCAGCATATCGATATACCTACTACGACGATAATACTGGTGCTACCTTTCGAACAGATAGCTCAGGAAACAATCCCTCTCAGATTCACTTGCCGGGCGTATTTATTCAAGATCAAATCCGTTTGAACGAGTCAAATACATTGCTTATTGGTGGTAGGTATGATTATAACAATATTCATGGCAATATATTCTCTCCACGAATCAACTATAAATGGAACGCCAAAAATGAAAAAACAGTAGTAAGAATTAGTGCAGGAAATGGATTTAGAGTAGCCAATGTATTTACAGAAGACCATGCAGCACTCACGGGGGCTCGAGAAGTTGTTTTTAAAGGCGACCTGCGACCTGAGCGGTCAATTAATATGAATATAAACGCAGTCCAAAAAATATACAGTAGAAACGAAACATTCATCAACCTCGACTTTTCACTTTTCTATACCTCATTTGATAACCGAATAATCCCTGATTATGAAACAAACCCTAACCAAATAATCTTCGCCAATTTAGATGGAACAGCTGTTTCCAAAGGTGCTTCAATTAATACTGATATTATTTTCAGAAATGGATTAAAAGTTATGGGTGGTGTTACCTTAATGGATGTAACGATTGAAGAAGAGGATGAAATTCAACGGCAATTGCTGACAGAAAACTTTACCGGCGTATGGAACATTTCATATAAGATAGCACCATGGAATTTGGAACTCAACTATACTGGCAATGTCTACAGCCCAATGCGACTTCCGCTACTTGGCCCGCTTGACGAAAGAAGCGAGTATTCACCTTGGTTTAGCATACAAAATATACAGCTGACCAAGCGGTTTGAGAATGGACTTTCTATTTATGGAGGCGTAAAGAATCTGCTCAACTTCACACCTGATCGAAATAGCATTGCACGATCATTTGATCCGTTTGACAAAGAGGTAATATTTGATGCTAATGGAGATGTCATCGCCACACCAAGCAACCCAAATTCACTTACTTTTGATCCCACCTATGTTTATGCATCTAACCAAGGCATTCGGGGATTTATAGGCATTAACTATGTATTGAAATGATGCGAATACCAGCTACTTTCATGACTTTGCTTCTATTTATGACCTATTCCTGTTTTGGTCAAGTCAATTGGCAAAGCTCAGAAGAAGTCAGTAAGCAGTTTTCATCTGAACAACGTCCGATACTCATTGCATTAAAAACAGATTGGTGCAAAGTCTGTAAAATGCAAGAGCAAATGGTATTCAGCGATTCTTCTGTTTACCATAAACTAAATGACTTTTTTTATACGATTCAATTAGATGCAGAAAAGGATACGGACCAACTTTTTTTTGGGCGAAATTATGCGGGCGCTACTGCTCATAACTATCATGAACTAGGAGCGTACTTAATGGGCGAGCAATCTCTGGTTTTTCCGAGTATGGTATTGCTTGATAAGCAATTAAATATAGTCTACAGAAAGGAAGGCTTTATCTCTAGAAGTGAATTACTAAGTGTATTAAAAGCTATAAAAAAGAAGGCAAGTAATTAATAGCCAGAAATCACCTATTACGCTACTCTACCCCAAATTCGATGAGTTCTTTTCGGTAATCAATTCCTCTAACAATCTGTCCTGTAACCTGTGTTCGTAGATCTTTAAAGTAAGCGGCAGAAAGACCTATTCCTCGGGTGTAGATTTCCGTGTTGAGTTTTCGCTCAATTAGATTCTCCTCATCTTGAATTGTAACCGTAGCACTCTGGGGCAACACCAATTGATTCAGCGAGTAGTTTGGTAAAATTTCAGTGACTTCTGCTGCGATGCTGTCGTTGGTATTTTGAGCGTTGATGTTCCATTCTGTACTCAACTTTATCGGAAAGACTAACTTTACAATGGGCTGATTTTCTTCAACTCGAACGAATCGCTGATCAGTACGGTATACAAACCAAACATCGGAAATACGCCAACTGTCAGTAGAAGAACCCCGTTTAAAGCGTTCCAATCGAAAGCCCTGTTGACCATCTAGCAGTGTATATGAAGAATCTATCACCTCTTTAAGCTGAAATCTAAAGGTGTCAATAGTGTTGGCAAAATCGTCGTAATAAATAGAATCTACTTG
Organism: uncultured Acidiluteibacter sp.; assembly: GCA_965656555.1. GTDB lineage: Bacteria > Bacteroidota > Bacteroidia > Flavobacteriales_E > Vicingaceae > Acidiluteibacter. Next base: position 3,206 of record CBFHLF010000053.1, read on the forward strand.
ATAAACCAGGTAACTTCCTACATCCAATGGGGCATAATCGTATCCAAAATCTATTGGCGCATAGTCAACTTTCTCTGAGCAAGAAGAAAGAAGAGTCATTGTAAAAGATACAATCAAAATGTATTTCACCATGTTACAAAGATAAATAAATTGAGTAGGTTATGACTTACTATTTATCCTGAAAAAATAAACTTGGTAATATAAAATCACTCTCTCGTTTCACTAAAATGAATGAGTTTACTTCTTGATTTTTTAAAGTGATAACCTTTTCTTTAGCTTTTTCATAAGTCTTAAACCCTCCTAGAAAATATTTAGTTGAACCATTAATAGTATATTTTATTAATCGCTCTTTTATTCCAAGGTTATTAGCTACTTCCCGCTCAGGAATATCCTCATTTAAAGAAGAAACCTGTACCAAAAAGGTTGTCTTAGTAAATTTGGTTCCATATAATTTTAATAAACGACTTCGTTCTAATTGTAATCTCTCTACTTCTGATAAAGCGACAAGATTATTATTTACCTTAAAATCATCCTCAACTTCAAGTATGCTGTTTTCTACTTTTTTTGCTATAAATTCTTCTTTTTCAATTAATCTGATTTTGGTTGCATCATCAGTAGCATCATCTTTTGTTACCACTTCTTTTGATTCAATTCCTGAAGATAAGATTACTTGATCCACATTTCCCTCAACTTCTTTCTTTTTTGGAAAATCTATAGTTTTTTCAACTTGATCATTAGCAAACTGCTTTTCTTGAACTAGATAATCGTTGCTTTTAGACTTGATTTCTATTTTTACTAACTGACTTTCTTTCAATGAACTATTGCCATCTGTTTCTTTAACAGCTGTATTTGTATTTGATAAAACACCAATGCTATTATGGACTTCAGATTGGTTACTAAAATTAATATTACTAACCAAATAGTCATTAACTCGAGAATTAATTAACTCTTTTTCTTCAAGAAAACGCTGCTCTCTTTTAGTTAATAATATATCAATTTCTGAATTCTTCTTTTTGTTAATATTAGTTTTTTCATCATCTCTTTTTTCATTAATCGGTTTTCTTAAACCTTTAGAATAATCACTGATATAGACATTTTCACGATTAGACTTATCTTTTAAAGACTTAGTAATATCTACCATTTCATCTTTTTTTAGTGACAATTCTGTTCGTTTGGCTATTAACTGATTAATATTTTGATCTTTAACCATTAAAATTGTAGATAAGTCACCTAAATTCGAATGCTGTTTTATATGATTAATTCCCTTAAAGTAATTGTTAAGATAAGTCTCTTCAATCTTAATTCTTTTTGGCAAATAATCGACTATTAAATCTGTATGATTCTTAATGCGCACTAATTCAGGCTCATTTTGAGCAAAACTAATTGCAGGTATAAGAAAAATTAAAATTACTATTGAAGACAAATCTTTCACTTGAATAAAAATAAAAAGTGTGAGGCATAGCGCCCCACACCTTATTAAAAACTTGATAGTTTTAAAAAATTTAAACTCGACTATTTTTTAAATTTAAAAAATGAGAGATTTTTTACTGTCTTTGTAGTTGTTTCTAAATCTGATTTTTCATTACCATTAATGAATTTAAGGTATTCATCAACTAGAGAACTTTTATTATCAGTAGCATGCAATAAATGAGTTTCACCATATTTGCCGACTTTCTCATCACTGCAACATCCTTCTCTAGTATCTATTGCATACGATGATTGTCGCAAACCTGCCTGAACTCCTTCGATTTTCGAGAATCGCTCTAATTGAGCTAATTTCTTCTCTATCTCATCACCCGAATCCTCACTGGAAACATCTGAACCTGAAACTCTAGGATTAGAATATTTAGCTCCAAAACCGACTACCTCACACTCAAAATCTTCTCCTATCTGAGAAACTTTGTATATTGGATTAATTAACACATGAATGCCGTTGTTAGTAACAGCATTATAATAAGCTTCTTGTTTTGCAAGCTTTTCGTTTTTATGTGTTTTGCTAGTAGCTCCCTTTATTTCTGCATCAAAATTAATGTCTAAATCGGCCTCGTAATTATCAGCTATTTTAACAGAAGTTTTGTTGTGTAAACCTTCTTCAATCATTCTGTACGAATGGGAATAAGAGGTTGTAGAGCATGAACTTAATGCTGAAATCGCAATAGCAGCGACGAATAGTAATTTAATTTTCATTTTAATTTAAGTTTAGTTTGTGCTAAAACTATAAAAAATAAAACAAAAACAAAAAAAGTAATAAGTAAGATGGGAACTCGCTCATAATTAGTATGATTTCATAATTAATTACATATTTTACCTACTTACTCACTAATAAATCCACCACCCAAGAGGTCGTTTCCTTCGTAAAAAACAGCAGATTGCCCGGGAGCTATACCCTGCACTTCTGCATAGAAGTCTACTTCTAGCTCATCATCGGCTAAGTATTTTACCTCAGCCATTGCTCCGGCATCTTTGTACCTAATTTTCGTCAATATCTCGGTTCCTTCAGGTAATCGGTCATACTTGTGTAGGTTCGGATTCTTCACCTTCATCATTTTACGATTTAGGTCTTCCTTATGGCCTAGTACTACTGTGTTATCAGATGCATTAATTCGTAACACATAAAGTGGGTCACCTACGGCTATACCCAAGCCTTTTCGCTGTCCGATAGTATAAAAAGGATAACCCTCGTGTTGACCTAATATGTTACCATTTAAATCAATAAAATCACCACCTTTTACACGTTCTTCCAAACCATCCACTTTGCGTTTAATAAACCCACGATAATCATTATCAGGAACAAAACAAATCTCATAACTCTCTGACTTTTTGGCCAATTCTTCGTGGCCTCTGTCTAAGGCCATTTTGCGAATAGCACTTTTCGTGTATTTTCCCAATGGGAATAACGTCCTCGCTAGCGCTTTTTGAGTCAGCCCCCAAAGTACATAAGATTGATCTTTATTTTCATCTAAGCCTTTAGAAACAACGTATCTTCCATTTTCTTGACGCACATTTGCATAATGACCTGTAGCGATAAATTCACAACCCAACTGATCTGCCCGTCTAAGTAAAGCATCCCATTTTATGTGCGTATTACACAAAACACAAGGGTTTGGTGTTCTACCTGCCATATATTCACCAACAAAATTATCGATGATATAATCTCCAAATTCTTCTCGAATATCAATTATCATGTGGTGAAATCCATACTCTACTGCTAAGATTCGAGCATCGTTGATGTCATCCAAACTGCAACAGCCTGTGGTTTTAGAACTACCACCCGAGCTTGCATAATCCCATGTTTTCATGGTCACCCCAATTACTTCATATCCTTCCTCGTGGAGCAATAGTGCTGTTACAGAACTATCTATTCCGCCACTCATCGCTACCAGTACTTTTCCTTTCTTGCTCATCTCTTCTTAATCGTACTTTATCTTGCCTCTGATATCATCAAATTCAAGGTATTCTTTTCTGTTCGCTTTTAATTCTTCAGGAATTTCGATGACATTCAAGTTTTCATCGAGTGCTTTTCCATCTTTATATTCTACAATTTTATCTACCGTTCCATTGGATTTGTAATAAATCCACTTGCCGCTACGCATCGATTTCTTATAAATTCCTTTCAATAACTTATTGCCATTCTCATCATAAAAGGTAGATACTCCTTCTAAAAATCCATTAACATACTGCGTTTCTTCGAGTACATTACCATTATCATAATACGATCGGTATTCATCTACTTCAATATCATTCTCGTAAAAAACAAGCTCCGCAATCTTTCCATTTCTATAGTACGTTTCCCAACGACCATATTTTGCTCCTGCGATGTAACCACCCTTAGTGACTAACACCTCATCAGCGCCATAAGTTTGCCAAACACTGTCTTTTTTCTGTTCAAAATACTTTCCTTCTGCCATCAGCTCACCCGTGGAGTAAAACATTTTTGCGTAAGCTGTTTTTGGCCCTGTATGCACCATGATGGTCTGCAGCTTCCCAGTGGGGTAATAATAAAAAAATGTATCTACAGGGAGTCCTTTTTCAAACTGTCCGACATAGCGAAGCGAAGCATTCGGGTAAAATGCTTTCCACTCCCCTACTTTATTGCCATCAGCATCCTTTCGGTTTATTGGTTTGCTTGTTTGAGCAATAGAATTTGTGGTAATTAAAAACATTACCACTAGTATGTTGGTTAGGTATCTCATTAGAAATGCAAATTTAAGAATAATGCTGGAGCAACTTACAACTTTCGAACCGTTCTATTGATTTGAAGTTGGTGGCTACAATAAAATAATATAACACGTACTGTTCTTCGAATAGTATATTTGCAACTTTAAATTATTTAAAAAAATGATTAGAATAACCAGAAGAGAGCGATTTAGTGCTGCTCACCGACTTGCCAAAGAAGAGTGGAGCCAAGAAAAAAACTTTGAAGTTTTTGGAAAGTGTTCTAATCCTAATTGGCATGGGCACAATTACATTTTGTTTGTAACAGTCGAAGGTGAAGTTGAAGAAGAAACTGGATATGTTATTGATCTATCCCTATTGGGAAAGATTGTAAAGGAGCATGTGATTCTTCATGTAGATCACAAAAACCTAAATCTTGATGTTCCATTTTTTAAAGGAGTGATGACTTCTGCTGAAAACATTGCCATCAAATTTTGGGAACAATTAGAAGAGCCTGTAAACGCCACAGGGGGAAAACTTTACAGTATTAAAATACAAGAAACAGAAAATAATTACGTAGAATATTTCGGGAAATAATCGAGATAGAAATCTTTATATTAGAGAATGGACACATCATTTGAACACCAAACAGAAGCATACAAGAGATCGGATAATTATAACGATGAAAAAATTAATAAAATGGCATCTCACTACTCAGATATTATTACTGAGCTAGGAGAAGATGTAAATAGAGAAGGCCTTTTAAAAACTCCTGAGCGAGTTGCAAAAGCCATGTCATACCTCACACACGGATATGATACTGACCCTTCGGAAATTTTAAGGTCTGCAATGTTTCAAGAAGACCACAACCATATGGTGATTGTGAAAGACATTGAGATTTACTCCATGTGCGAACACCACATGTTGCCTTTCTTCGGAAAAGCACATATTGCATATATTCCTAATGGATGGATTGTTGGATTGAGCAAAATACCGCGGGTAGCAGATGCTTTCTCTAGAAGAATGCAAGTGCAGGAACGTCTAACTGATCAAATTAAATCATGTATCCAAGATACGCTAAACCCATTAGGCGTAGCAGTTGTAATCGAAGCGAAGCATTTATGTATGCAAATGAGAGGTATCCAAAAACAAAATTCGGTAACGACCACTTCTTCATTTACAGGAGAGTTTGAGAAAGATGCTACCAGAAAGGAATTTATCCAATTGATTGGAAAAAACTTACATTAAGATAGATTAGAAATAATTTTAAAAACCTCGAGGAAATTTCTTCGAGGTTTTTTTGTGCCTTTTAAAAAGTAGAAATCCGATTGCTTTTGGATTATCAGCTTTCCTTACCAAGAAGTCATTTTCTAGCTAGCTTGCAGCTTAAAAGAATATTTAATTTTTGTTAACCCATGAATAACCAATCAAAAAATGCAATTGAATGATTAATTTAGCATCAAATTAGTAAACAAAATGAAAGACTTTAGAAATTTCAACAATATGGTTCAAGGAGATACTGCTCCGGCAGGATCAATGGTAAAAACGTTTATGGCAAACGTATTTGCATATATGACAGGAGCTTTGGCCATTACAGGTATTATTGCTTATGCATTTGGAACCAACCCAGCATTATTGAGTTATTTAATCAACCCTGAAGGTGGAATGTCCATGTTTGGATACGTGGTGATGTTCGCTCCACTATTAATGGTATTTGGTATGTCGATGGCTTTTAACAGACTTTCATCCTTTGCGCTAATGCTACTGTTTATTGTATTTTCAGTACTGATGGGAATGAGTTTAAGCTTTATATTTTTAGCCTACACAGGTTCATCTATCGCCGCTACATTTGCCATTACTTCAGGTACCTTTGGTATTATGGCGGCATTGGGTTACACCACTAACACCGACTTAACGAAGTTTGGTAGTATTCTTAAAATGGCTTTAATTGGAATTATCATCGCGATGGTGGTGAATATTTTCTTAGGCAGCGAGGCGATTGAGTTTATCATTAGCATTGCCGGTGTATTAATCTTTACCGGTTTAACCGCTTATGATGTTCAAAAATTAAAACGAATTGGATCTGGAGTTGAATATGACACTCAAGAGTCTAGCAACAAACTAGCAGTTATGGGAGCGTTAACGCTTTACCTAGACTTTATCAATTTATTTTTGTTCTTGCTAAGATTCTTAGGGGATCGTAAATAATTAAAAAATAAAAAATCGAAGAAAGATTGGGGCGTCATTGTTCCAATCTTTTTTTATTTTGCACAACAAATAAAACAGAAGGATATGAAAGCATATGTATTCCCTGGACAAGGGGCACAATTTTCAGGAATGGGAAAAGACCTGTATGAGCAATCAGCAGAAGCAAAGGAATTATTTCATCAAGCGAACGATATATTAGGATTTAACATCACTAATATTATGTTTGAAGGAACCGATGAGCAACTCAAGCAAACTAATGTAACACAACCTGCTATCTTTTTACACTCTGTAATTTTAGCAAAAGTTTTAGGAGATAACTTTAAGCCTGACATGACTGCTGGTCACTCATTAGGTGAATTCTCAGCATTAGTTGCTTCAGGAGCCATGAAGTTTGAAGATGGGTTGAAGCTTGTAGCTGCTCGTGCAAATGCCATGCAAAAAGCATGTGAGGCACAGCCTTCAACCATGGCAGCAGTTCTAGGAATGGAAGATGCCGACGTGGAGCGAATTTGTGCAGACATTGATGGCATTGTAGTTCCTGCTAATTATAACTGCCCCGGACAATTGGTAATTTCAGGCTCAGTAGAAGCGGTAGAGAAAGCATGTGAAGCATTGAAAGAAGCAGGTGCAAAACGAGCATTAATATTACCTGTAGGCGGTGCATTTCACTCTCCATTAATGGAGCCTGCTCGAGCAGAGTTAGAAGCAGCTATTAAAGCTACTGAGTTGAAAGCTCCCATTTGTCCTGTATACCAAAATGTAGTAGCAAAAGGAGTTACTGATCCTTCTGAGATTAAAACCAATTTAGTTAATCAATTGACTGGTGCTGTAAAGTGGACACAGATCATGCAGCAAATGATTGCTGATGGTGCCAATGAATTTACGGAAGTAGGACCAGGAAAAGTATTGCAAGGATTAGTTAAAAAAGTAGATCGTAAAATGCCAACTGCTTCTGCGGAAATTTAATTGTTAATTATGCTTGCCTACCGGCAATCGTTTTAATTGTTAATGGTTAATTGATAATTGTCATTTTGCTCCGCAAAATTCTTATGAGAGAAATTGCGGAGCAATTTTGTAATTAACCATTCACAATTAGAAAACATTAAGGAGCAATTAACATTTGCTATTTATCAAAAAGTTTTACATCTTTATTCTCTATGAAAGAGAATGTTATAAAAGTTAAAAGCTTTCAATTTTCAATAAGAATAGTAAACGTCTGCAAAGTTTTAATGGCGGATCAGCAGGAATTTATCATGAGCAAACAATTGACTAGATCAGGGACTGCAGTAGGCGCTTTGTATAGAGAAGCAGAACACGCAGAAAGCAGAAAAGACTTTATTCATAAGCTCGCAATTGCTCAAAAAGAATGTAATGAGTCTATTTATTGGATAGAACTACTGAACGCCACAGCATATCTAGAGCATGAAGTTTTCATTACACTTAAAAAAGATGCCGAAGAATTACTAAAATTGCTTACGTCTATAATTAAGAGTTCAAAAAAAGTCATTTAAAGAGTGTTAATTACTCTTGTCTACCGCCAATCGTTTTAATGGTTAATTAGTAATTATTAATGGTTAATTGTTAATGGTCATTTTGCTCCGCAAAATTCTTAGAAGAGAAATTGCGGAGCAATTTTGTAATTAACAATTCACAATTAGAAAAATTGCAAAGCAATTTTTCAATTAGTATGGATCTACATCAAACATCACACGAACACCTTTAAAATCAGGCAAATTTATCGCATTGGTATAAATCGTTCTTAAATGCTTTTTTGCTGATACAATGGAAGCCTTTTTCTCTACCTTTAATATGATTTGTTTGTGGTAACTGTTTCTAATTTTAGCAATCCCCGGAAATTCGGGTCCTAAAACACGGTTGCCAAAAACGGCCTTCATATCTCTAGCGAAATAATCCGCTGCGCGGTTGACTGCTGATAAATCACGGTGCCTTAATGTGACTTGGATTAAACGATAAAATGGAGGATATCTAAAATTACGACGATCAATTACCTCATTGGTAAACATGGTTGTATAATCATTATCTATCACATTTCGGATAATCTGGTGATCCGGATTATAAGACTGAATAATCACTTTCCCGCGCTTACTCTTTCTTCCTGCTCTTCCCGCCACTTGAGACATGAGTTGATAACTACGTTCATAGGATCTAAAATCAGGAAAATGCAACATATTATCCGCATTTAATACACCAACTAAACTCACATTACTAAAGTCAAGACCTTTGGTAACCATTTGCGTACCGACCAAAATATCCACCTCTTGGTTCTCAAATTGACTGATAATGGTATGATACGCATTCTTAGCACGCGTCGTATCTAAATCCATCCGTGCAACTTTTGCATCAGGAAATAGAATTCCTATCTCCTCCTCTATCTTCTCCGTACCAAACCCCTTTACTTTTATCGCTGTATCGCCACAAGCAGGGCAAACCTTTGGCATTGGAATATAATAGCCACAGTAATGGCAATTGAGCACATTCTTATATTTATGATAGGTCAAGCCAACATCACAATTTTTGCAACCAGCAGTATGTCCGCAAGTCTCACAAATCATAATGGGAGAATAACCCCGTCTATTTTGAAATAAAATAATCTGTTCTTTATTCTCTAGTGCTTCCTCCATTTCATTGAATAGCATGGGAGAAAACAATGATTTCATTTTCTTTTTTCGGGTAGCATCTTTGATATCTGCACACAGAATTTCAGGCATTTGCACATTTCCATGTCGCTTAAAAAGCTCTACCAACCCAAACTTACCTTCCTTCGCATTCTGATAACTTTCGATAGAGGGTGTAGCTGAACCTAGCAGCACATTTGCTCCATGCATTTTTGCTAAAACGATGGATGCGTCTCTAGCTTGATATCGTGGAGCGGGATCATATTGCTTAAAGGTAGACTCGTGTTCTTCATCAACGATAATAAGCCCCAGTTTGCTGTAAGGCAGAAACAATGCAGATCGAGCTCCTAAAATAATTTGAAACCGATTTGGAGTGCCTTCTTTACCAAAATGTAACACATCATTCCATACCTCTACCCGCTCGTTTTCATTGTATTTGGAGTGATAAACACCTACCTTATCACCAAAAACTCTTCGCAAACGCTGCACAATCTGTGCAGTTAGTGCAATCTCCGGTAAAAGGTAAAGCACCTGCTTTCCCAAAGCCATTTGCTCTTCAATCAGTCGGATAAAAATCTCTGTTTTACCGGAAGAAGTGACTCCATGTAGCAATGTTACTTTGTCTTCATCAAAAAAAGAAGTAATCTTCTCGTAGGCTTTCTCTTGGTATTCATTTAAGGCAAAAAGTGCTTGATTTTCAGAAGAATCAATCCGAATACGGTTTACTTCCTCTTCATATACTTCAAAAACCTCTT
>CBFHLF010000054.1:0-12946 GCA_965656555.1 uncultured Acidiluteibacter sp.
CATTAAATGTAAAATCTCCTTTCATTAACCGATCAATTTTCATCATCTTGTTGCCATTAGCATTTAGCGCGTACAATCGAACCTTATTACTAGGAATTGAATCATAATCATTTACCCGAATCAAATAATTCTCATTTGTAACTAAATTAGGAAACTCAAAAGCTCCAACATCATTTGTAAATGTGGTCGCTAAAGTATCACCGGACAAATTGAGTAGTGTCAATTTAAGGTTTTCAATAACTCCACTTTTACCAATTGCTTGCCCAACAAAAATTGTCTTTTTAGATTTACGATTAGCTAAAAAGTTTAGGTTAACAAATGCACCATTATCTATCCCAACTTTACCGTCAAGATTCTTTACCGGTAAGCTAACGATTCTATTTTGTCCATTGATAAGGGCAAACTGTGTAGAGGGCTCCTCCTCCGCCAGAGAGATAAAATAATTTTCTTCTAGACCCAATTGTCTAAATATAGCTCTTCCTTTTTTGTCTGTATAAACTGAGTCTATTATGAGGCCACTATCATCGTATAAATAGAGTTTCTTGGGTGTATTTATATCTCCCGGTAATTTTTCGAATATCTGCGCAGTTACTACAAAAGAATTTAATGATTCATCTTGTTCATCCAGCAATTCGAGTTGATTAATTAAGTCAAAAGGAAGAGATTTAAACGCAAAAGAACCATTAGCTAAACGATCGGTTAAAATAACTTTTTCTCCATCTTGGTTAGTAATAAAGATGTCAGCCTTATCATAAGTTTCATAATCCTCTTCTTCTAGTGTAACTAGGTAGTTCTGATCTGATGGTAAAGAGTTGAAAACAAACCGCCCTTTCTCATCTGTGTATACGACCTCTATAACATTTCCATCCTTATCTGTTAGGTTTAACTTAACACCTTCGATAGGTAATCCATTATACTCAAAAACACCCGATATTTGAGCGGTATCCGTATACGTAGAATCTAATCTATGGAACAAATAGATATCATCTGACCCCTTTCCTCCCGTTCTATTGGAACTAAAGTAACCTGTTTTGTCATCTATAAAATATATGCCAAAATCGTCTGTTGATGTATTTATTGGAGACTTTAAGTTTATAGGTTGTGTATGATCTGTTGATGTAATGACACTTTCAAACATATCTAACCCCCCATATCCACTTAATCCATTTGATGAAAAATAGAGTCTATCTTTCATGCACGTAGGAAAAACTTCATCGCCTGTTGTATTTATAAATCGTCCTAAGTTAATGGGTTTACTCCATCCATTTTTAGCTTTTACCACATAGTAAATATCCATTCCCCCAAACCCACCAGGCATGTCAGAACTAAAGTATAATCGATTTCTATCAGAACTAAAGTATGGTTGACCACAGGAGTAATTATCAGAATTAAAGTCTAAAAGTTTTTCTCTTACCCATTTTTTACCATTCCACTCCGCCGAATATATTTTCATTCGATTAGTATAGCTTTTTAATTTATTACGTTTTTCTACTCTTGTATAAAACGCCAGTGTATAGCTTGAATCAAAAGAGATTGGGCCATCATGATAAGGTGTGGTTAATTGATTAGAGAACAATCCTATTTCCTGAAAAGCTTGAGTATTTGATGGATTCCTTTCAGCCTTATAAATAGAAAGGTATGGTTGATTATTCCAACCAAACTTCCTATCGTGATAATAGTCCACAAACCGATCAGAAGTAAAGACCAATAAATCTTTATAAATAACAGGGCTAAATTCCGAAAATTCGGTATTTAAACCACTTATTGTATCTACTCTAAATGGTCGTTTAACCATTTTCCAACTAGTAATTTTATCGGTAGATTGAAGCGCTAGCCGACCAATTAAGCTGTTGGGATTTTTATCTAAAAACAACTGAAATTGCTTTTTCGCACCCCAAGTGTCTTTGACTGTCATAAGGGTTTGACCGTAATACAAATGCACCTCATTTGGCAGTGTATCTATATTCTCAATTTTATTAAAATTACTAGCCGCAGATTGATAATCTTTTATCTTTCTATATGTTTCTGCTATTTTAAAATATAACTTATCTGTTGCCCCTGAATTTGCTATAGCTTTTTTATAGGCAGAAATGGCTTTTACATAAGATAGGTTATCTACGAGTGCATCACCTCTTTTCTCTTGAGCAGCCAAAGAAAAAACTAGACTTAAGAAAAAAAGTAGCGTCGTTCCTAACTTTAGGTATCGAGAAACTAATATTGCTGCCTGATTTTTTATCTGTACTGACATTAACTATTAAAAATATCTTGGAGAAATAACTTTTGAGTTAAAAACGTTAAAATCAAACCCTAGAAAAATCTCATGAGAACCACTAGTGCTTGATCTCAATTCATTAAAAGGGAAATCATAAGAGTAACCCACTCTTATTTCTTGTGTTAAATAGTATTCGCTAATGAATGACATACCGTAAAGCTTTCGATAGGATAACCCTAACCAGATCTTTTCATACATAAACACACTTGCATTTATATCCAGTAACACAGGTGCATTTACCGCTGCTTTGGATAAAATTGATGGTTTTAATACAAGGTTCTTATTAATCTTGAATGCTTTTCCTGCAGTAAATGTAAAGTGCATTTTTTGATTGACAGTATTTGACAAATTCACATTGCTCGATAACTCTCCTAGTCGATCTTCTGTAAGGTGAGTTGCCTCAATACCAACGTAACTAGAATTATCACTATAATACAAGCCAAAATCAAAAGAGGGTGCCATATATGACTCTGTTCCTGCACCTTCAGTTGGCTCATATCCTTCTTTATAGTTTAACTTATTCCAATTGAACTGGTAGTTATAAAGACTTCCTCGTAAGCCAAAACCTAAACTTCCTTTTCCTAACTTTATTCGGTAGGCATAATCCATAGCTATCGATAAGGTGTTTTTTGGTCCAATTTTATCATTGGTAACTTCTAATCCAACTCCCATCTTATTTTTTGACAAAGGGCTATGGATAGCGAAGTTTTGTGTTTGGGGTGCTCCTTTAAAACCAACCCATTGCGATCGATTTATCAATGAAATACTAAGTGCATCCCTACTCCCAGCATACGCAGGGTTTATAGAAAGAGGATTAAACATATACATGTTATATTGTGGATCTTGCTGTGTAAATCCATCAATAGCTGCACATATAAAGCCCAACAGAAATAAATATTTTAATGTTGTCAACTTCATTATTTTGTTATTTCAACCCATCCCTTTCTTGCCTCACCACCTGCTTCGAAGATATAAAAATATGTTCCATTTGGTAAAGCATTCCCATTATTATTAGTTCCATCCCAAACAGAGGATGTGTTGTTGTAATTTTTAACTCTTATCACGCGATCTCCATACCTATTATATACCGAGAGCTCATTAGATGCAAATAATTGAACGTTGTCAATTATAAATAAATCATTTATTCCATCTGAATTAGGAGTAAAGCCTGAATAGAAAACTAACTCGCAAAAGCTATCAACCCCAGAGCTTATCGTAAATATTTTCGAAGCTTGTGCTCCATTTGCTGCAATAATCTTAACCTCATAAGTTCCTTCTTCTAAGTTCCTAATTATGGTATCTTTTCCTCCTGCACTCCATTCAATTGTATATGGAGGCAATCCTCCTTCGATATCAGTCACTGTTGCCACTCCATCCGAGGTACCTGCACAAGAAGTATTCATTGTAGTCAACTCAAAACTAACTGTATCAAATAAAATGATTGAGTTCCCTTGCTGAAACCCCTGATTCAATTGAAATGAATTAGAAGAAGAAAACTCGCTTTCTACTTGCCCTACAGTACTCTCAATAAAATAGTTATTGCTATTTGAAGAAGACCCTGTATTACCAACTACTGTTCGCTCCAACGACACCTGACCCCAAGCCACAGCAGAGCATCCGATAACAATTAAAAGAGAAGCAAATAGATGTTTATAAATTTTCATCAATAAATTATTTACGGCTGATATACTACAAAATGAAATTGGATATCTGTATCAATACCTGAAGCATTTTTTGTTCTAACTAGTAACTTTCCGCTATTTACATCCGTAGTAATAAATCCATAGGTAGACCCTACTATAGTAGCATTTGTAACCATTGATGTATTCGAATACGTTCTACCAGAAATGGTAATTTCATATAGACCGGGAGCAAGTCTAGCAACCGTTAAACTTCCAGCACTTCCAGAAAGAACGCCTGAAGGACTTACATAACCATAGGCAATTGGAATCATGTTCGCACTGCCAGTGATAGTCGTTCTTAATTCACCTGATAGTTGAATATCCCCGTTAACATCAAGTGTTGCGTTAGGATTAGTCTTACTGATACCTATTCTTCCATTATCATCAATTGTTAACCTTTCCGCATTTATTCCGGAAGGAGTTGTAGTGTACAAACCAATTTTAGTAGACACATCTCCTCCTGAAATCCCAGTCACTGATACATTTAATGCTTTATAAACAGTCGATGACGATCCATTAAAGGGTTGTACATTTAGTGTAAATAAATCATCATTGGGAACAACTGTTAGCTGCGAAGAAGATGATCCTCGAGATCTAAAAGCGGTTATTGTATTTGAAGAATTGAGCCCTCGAGCTCGCATATTTAAATTAGAGGAAGCAACTTCAGAATTAATTCCAATTTCTGCATCTGCGGCATCGTTCCATACAGCAAAATTTTCAAAGCCTGTATTATTTCCGACGGTTACATTTCCGTTAGGTGCAACATGAATTCCTTCATTCCCTCCATCGCCTGAAAGGTAAAAATTCCCCAACTGAATATTTTGTGTTGCAATGTGACTTCCAAGGTTGTCTAATTGTGCGTTCTCCCAAGTTGCCAATCCTGAACCATTGGTCGTTAACACTTGCCCATTAGAACCAAGGTTAACAGGGAAATTATATGGTCCAACAGATAATGAATCTGTCTTTACTTTTCCTCTTAAATCTACCAAAAAATCACTTGCGGTTCCTTCAATTGTAATTCGATCATTACTTAATTCTATCTGAGAATTAGCAGAGCTAGGTACAATACTATCAGACTCTCCTTCATCCCAATGACCAAGAATTGTTTTTCCCGACCCAAAGGCTAATAAACCTGCTTGTTTGTCGTGAAGAAATCTAAGGTTATTTGTTTGGTCAACATAAGTATTGAACCCATACCATCTGAAATCTGAGTAAGACTGTCCCTGCACCGTTAAAAAAGAATCAATCACAAGTGAAGACTTAGGTAACGTGTTGTTGCCAATGGATAGTGCTCCTAAATCAAGAATGGTATCTGCGTTTGCTGTTCTACCCAGCTCTAATACTTTAGTCAAATTCAAATTATCAAGGTAAACTACCTTTGACCATACCGTATTATTAAAAATATACAAACCGACATCTCCATCGGTTTGATAAACAATCAAACCATTAGCAGGCGACGATATTGCAATTCGCTGACTTTGAGTCATACGAGGAAGTAGAAAGCCCTTGTTAGTAGAAGAAATATCTAACATCGCAGAACCGTCAGGCGCATTTCCTAAGTCGTTAATAGACATATTTTGAGCCATTGTCGAGGATGGGTATAGCCCTGGCAATAAAAAGATTATCAATACAATAAGTGAATTTCTCATTGATATAGGATATTTTGTTAGTTTAGTCATCATTTGTAGGTAACACATCTATAATTAGCACTTCCTGTATCTGGGTCGTCATTTGC
Source organism: uncultured Acidiluteibacter sp. (assembly GCA_965656555.1). GTDB lineage: Bacteria > Bacteroidota > Bacteroidia > Flavobacteriales_E > Vicingaceae > Acidiluteibacter. The sequence goes on from CBFHLF010000054.1 coordinate 5,690, forward strand.
AGTTGATTTCAGTGAACCATTTCCTACTTTTCTTGCTGTATTTGAAGTTCCATCATCTACCCACTCCCATCCATCTGTCTCATCTGCAAGCGTTACATTATCTACTGCTGCATACCACTCGCCCCAAGAAGGCAATTTTTTCCCCTGTGCAGCACAAGTAGAAGCTGCTGTAAACCAATTTACGGCTGAAGTGCTTTGAATGCTATCTACGCATAGTTTTCCAGAGCCTACTTCCACCATCCCCAAAGGACATGTCAAGGCTACTGTGTTCGTTCCCCAATATAAGTTTCCTGAACCGTCAGAGGTTAATACTTGACCCACATTTCCTCTTAAGCCAGGCATTGTGTAACCTGAACCGTCTTTAGCGCTATCAATAGTAATCGATCCGTTAAAAATAACCGAATCACTTAAAAAGTCACCATATATTAAAGGTGTACTAGTACTATCGTTTGCAATGTATAGCTTCTCACTTCCTGTCTCATTAAATCCTGAAAATGCTCCAATAAACACATTTTTTTCGCCTGTAGTATTAAATCCAGAATTGAATCCAACCATGGTATTCTGAGCTCCTGAAGTTAAACTACCTCCTGCTAAGGCTCCTAGAATGGTATTCTCTTGACCGTTTAGCAAGCTATTGGCTACTTGTGATCCAATCAAGACACTATTTGTACTTCCAGTAACTGAACTAGCTGCATTATGCCCAATAGCAACACTAAAGTCTAGTCCACCTGCCTGCCCTGCTTGCTGACCTATAGCAACAGACCTATTCAACCCTGACTGGGCAGCATTTGTACCTATAGCCACATTTTGAGCTGATACTCCTGAAGAACCAACATTTGTTCCAATTAAAATATTAGAATAGTCTGTTGCTCCATTTCCAGAATTATTACCAATGATGATATTACGCACACCGTTTCCGCCTGTATTCGAGATGTTACTTCCTGAATTTTCTCCTAAGATGATATTGTCCCCATTATTTTTGAATTGCAGCCTCATTGTTGGGTTTAATCCAGTGCTGTTAACAGTATCTATTACTAAATAAGTTGTCCCTGATAGTGCAAGATCAAACTGATTAGTTGGTCTGATCGATAAGAAAGAGCTTCTATCTGAACTTTGAATAATAGAAAGCGTATCGGTAGAAAATACTGATGATGGACTTACGAACGATACATTTCCTGAACCATCTGTTCTAAGCAAATCACCCATTCCTCCGTCAAAAGTTGGAAAGGTGTACTGATTATTAATATTCAATGTATCAATGGTTGCTGCTCCATTCACATCTAAAATTTCCGTTGGGCTGGTCGTATTGATTCCAATAAGCCCGCCTCCTGTAATAGTAAATCGTTCTGAATTTACCCCTAATGAATTACGAGTAAAAAAGCTCATTCTAGTAGCAATATTTGAGCTCATAACCCCCTCTACACTTACATTCAACGCTCTTGTAATTGTAGCACCCGTACCATCATATGGTTGTACATTTAACGAGAAAATATTATCACCCGTTACTACTGCTGCTTTAGTTGTTAAAGTTCCTCTTGCTCTATAAGCTGAAATGGAGTTAATAGACGAATTGCCATAAGCCCCCATTTTTATCTCTGAAGTACTATCCTCTGATAAAATTCCCATCTCTACGGGTCCTGCTTCACTCCAGACACCAAACTGCCTAGTTCCTTTATTGCTACCAACTGTTACATTGCCGTTTGGAGCAATGTAAATTCCTTCATTATCCCCATCATTAGACATGAAGTTTCCATTTAATTGGATGTTTTGAGTAGCAATGTGATTTCCTAAATCGTCACCAAAATTTGGTGTCTCCCAAGTAGCCTTTCCTGTAGCGTCTGAGGTAAGCAATTTACCTGCTCCGGATCCTGTTGGTATTACCAAAGTGTCTCTCACAAATACATTTCCATCATCAAAATACCCAGACCAGTTAATAGACGCTCCAATAGCTTTTCCATAAACACCGTAATTCGTACCTGTTCCAGAACCTCGAGAAACAGCATGTAATCCATAGTTTGACGTAGCTGTAGAGTTTGCATCCCCCTCTAGTGCAAAAGCAGAAGTTCCAGGACCTGAAACCTCACCAAAAACAGCTACTTTTGTGGGCGAAGTTCCATTCTGCTCAAAATAAGCAGTTTTATCATCTATTGACTCAATATACAGCGTTGCATTTGAATTCGGTAATGCACCAATTCCAACATTCCCATCATTATTTATACGAATCCCCTCATTACCTCCATCATTTGATAAGTATTGATTCTTCAACTGAAGGTTTTGAGTTGCTTCATGATTACCTAAATTATCTCCAACCGTGTTTTGCCAAGTAGCATTTCCTAAAGCGTCAGATGTAAGTACTAAACCTGCAGCGGCTCCAGGACTATAATTCAAAGGACCAGCTAAAAGCAAGCTATCATCTATCAGTACTGACCCCTCTTCAAAATATGCTGCTACATTGTAAGAAATTGGACCTCTTGCTCTAACGTGAATACCCATTGAAGTATCTGACCCATAATTTTCAGCTATAAAATCTCCAGCTTTCACTTTTCCTTCAGTAGCAGCAAAAACTCTAAGCCCTTTGAAACCACTAAAAATATCGAATGTAGCGCCCGGAATTGAGTTATTTATCCCAAAATTATTCCCATCGAAATATAGATTTGAAGGGCTTAAACTATCCTCAATTTGGTAGAATGGCATAAAACCTACATCTCCAGGGGAGATTAGCTTACCCTTTAAGAAAGCATCTGTAGATGGCAGTATACTCCTTAGAACAGCTGTCGAATCTGCTAAGTCTGATAAAGAACTGTCTCTAAGGCGTGTAACTGACAAACTATTACCGTTAGAAATTATAACTGAATCGCCTGTTGCATCAAACGAAATTGTTTGAAGCTCATTCGTTGGATCAGCGTCAGCGTCATTAATTAGTGAAGCTAAACTAATAGTAGCTGCATTCGAGGGTGGTGGAAAAGAAAGGGTTAAATCTGTACCCGAAAAACTAAGTGTTTGCAATTCATTTGTTGAGTCTAAGTCAAAGTCTGAAAAGATATGTGCATCTAAATTATTAACAACTGCATCTATCGAATCGCGATTTTGAATGGTTAACAAAGAGTCTGCAGTGAAAGAAGTACCAAGAGTAGCAATATCTCCTGCATTTAACCCAATCTGCTGCTCTAATAGAAAACGCTTGTAATCTCCAAGAGTATCTAAATTTATTGACCCTTGTATTGCGCCTTGCTGAAACAACTCTAACACTCCATTACTTAAGCGAAGACTATCTACTAACTCGTTGGTAGAATCATTATCGTTATTGATCGCTGAATTATATTTAGTTAAATCTACATAGAAGGTTGAATCGTTTTCTACAAGCACTATACTGTCCCCGATCAAACCTACGCTTGTAATTCGTTCATTTAAGCTATCTAAATCTCCACTACCAGATGACTTTGCATATAAAGCATAAGGCACAGATAGTAATCTAGTTGTTCCTAGATCTTCGTATACAGCTAAATCGTTCTTTAGTTCTACCTGAAGAAAGTGATCAGCTAGGCCCCAATTAATATCAGAAAAAGAAACTAATGCTCCATTTCCTGTTTGCAACCCTGTACCAATTTGCACAGAAAAAACTCCGAAAGGTGAGGTAGTTACAGTGAATTCTTCTTGATACTCCAATAAGCCGTTGAGGCTACTAGAACGAATACCAAGACGAACATCGATGTCTCTATTCGTAATTAAATTTCCATTACTATCTCTGGCTACAGCCTGGTAACTAATTGCTTCAGGTGTTTGAGCTAAAACAATATCAGAGCAAAATAAAAATAGTGCTATTGCGAAAAAAAACCTAGATGCTAATCTCCAAAGTTTTAATCTATTCATGATGTGAGCTTATTAGTTTGGTCTAAAGGAAGTCTATCGATGTGTTAAATCTTGATAGCTAAAGTATAAAATATTAAGTTACAAGAAAAAATAATTTTATTGAACGTACAAAACATTTAATACGCGTCTACTTTTTATACAGCCACGTTTCTGGATTCAATTTAGTCGTATTCTTCCAGATTTCTAGGTGTAAATTAGTTTTATTGTCATCGTCGGTAACTACTATTCCGATGTCTTGCTTTGTACTTATCTTATCGCCCTTTTGAACAAATAACTCTTGGAAATAAGTATAAACAGACAAGTACTCCCCGTGGCGTATCATAACACCTTTTCCACCACCAGGAATAATAATAACAGCAGTAACCTCTCCCTCAAAAATACTTCGAACCACCGAACCTTTGGTTGTGGTAATATCAATTCCATTATTCTGTACTTTAACACCTGGGAGTGCAGGGTGAGGATGCTCACCAAACTTCTCGGTAATTAATCCCTCAATAACAGGCCATGGCAATTTACCTTGATTTGCTGTAAACGAATTAGAAAGTTCTTTCGCTTCAGGTGTTAACGGATATCCTTTTGAGGTTTTCCCTGCCTTCTTTGCTGCTTCCCGAGCTTTTCTTATTTCCTCAGCAATAATCCGCTCAATTGCCTTTTCCAATTGCTGACTCGCCTTTTTCTTTTCTTGCAATGCCTTTTTTAGTTCCTTTTCTCTTCCTTGCAATTGATTGACAACCGTTTGTTTCTGGGATTTTTCACTACCTAACTTCTGAAACTCGTTTTGAATGGATGCTAATAGATTTTCCTTGCTCTGTTTGATAGCTGCCAACTCCACAATCTTCTCATTTAATTCCTTTTGGGTATACTCTATTTTAAGTACCTGACTCTTTCGATAGCGTGTGAACTGCTGCAAATACTTCAGTCTTTTAAAAGCTTGGTTAAAATCATTTGAGGAAAAGACAAACATCAGTTGATCATAAGCACTTCTATTTTTGTATGCGCTTCTTAAAATTTTAGCATACTCTTCCTTTAAAGATATTAGCATCATACTTAACGAATCCAGAATGGATTGGTTGCTGTCAATTGAGCTATTTATTAAGCTAATCTCTTGATTCATAGTGCTAATTAACTCTTCTCGTGCATCAATTTTTTTATTAAGCTGAACTAGCTGGTTAAGGGACGCTTTCTTATTCTCGGCCGTTTCATTAAGTAATTTATTGGTATATACAATTTCCTTCTGCAACTGCTTTTTCTTTTGCTGAAGCTCTTGTTTCCCTTGCCCACTTGCAGTAAATACAAGGCAAGAAAATAAAATCATTACACAAGAATTAATAAAACACCTGCTCATACTTCGATGGTATATTAAATGAAAATGATATGCCTTGATTTAAAGATATTCTCGTGTAGTCAATACTTACTTTATTCTCTTTTGATTCATTTAAAAAATACATTAGCTTCGTTGGTATTGACTGTTTGCCGTATGCCTGATGATCCGAAAACTGAGCTCTTACAAATCGTGAAGCGGTAAGATCACTAATTAGCATTTCTTCAATTTTAAATGTGGTTGGGTTTAGCCAAAGGCTAACAACCTCATCTGATTCTTTTCTTCTCAAGTTTTTATCTGCTCGCTCCACTTTACGCTTTTTAATATTACCAAGATAATACTTCTCATTGTCAATACTAAATTTAAGCTTTTCATCCTCCTCAAAATCCACTTTATTCCCTAAGAGTAATGATTGAATAGTCTCAAAGTCAAGCGCTACATCATACTTTTTATAAAAATACTCATAGTCTCCTATGAAATATTCTGCGTTAATTCTGTTAATTACTTTTAGTGAGTCCTTTGTAAGTAAAACTCGGGCAAGCTCAATCCCAAAAAGTGGTGTAATAGATACCCAAATCGCACTGTCTTTTTGAATTCGAATCGTACTCTTAAAAGCATTCTTCGCTCCATTGTTTTCAACAGAAATAGCTGATTTCGCAGAGAAAGTAGTAAAGTCTACTTCATTTTTAATTAACTCACCCATCAGAAAATCTTTATTTTTCCCCTCAAGTGGTCTTCTCGTAATTTTATTATCCCTACATGAAATAAATATAGTGATGACAGCAAGAAGAAGTATTGCTTTACTTTTATTCATAGTATTTCCCATCACTTATCTTCTTATCTAACCATTCTGAATCGGAGCCCATCTCTTTTGCTCTTTTCCAATATCTTACAGCTTCAGCTGTGTTACCAAGCATAATCGCTACATCACCTAAATGCTCAACAATTACAGTACTTTCACTACCTCCATTATTATAAGCGTTCTCAATCCACTCTTTGGCCTTTTCGTACTTCTCTTGTTGAAATAGTACCCATCCATAAGTATCCTGAAAAGATGGCTCATTTGGGGCTAATTTATTTGCAAAGGAGGCCATTTCAGCTGCCTTATCTAGGGACTCCTTATCCAAGGATAAGTAATAACTGTAATTATTCAATACATAAACATTAGAAGGCTCTACCTTTAAACTTATGTCGTATGCTTCATAAGCCTTACCCTTTTGGTCATCGGCATGATATGCATCGCCTAAACTTGCGTAAAATTGCGCCTTCAATGCCTTATTGTTTAACGCAAAGTCTTTCCCTGTCTCTAAATAAGAAATTGCTTGGCTATGATTTTCCAATTGCATGCTTGCAACACCTGCAAAGAAATATGGAAAAGGTTGGTTAGGAAAAAGTGCCAAAGCATCATCACTAGTCTTAATGAGTTTATCATATTCCTCAAGTTCAGACTCTACTACTATCAATTGATTCCAAATGGCATACCTAGAACTATCCAACTCCAAGGTTCTGCGATACTGCCTAGCGGCTGCATTCAGTTGCTTATCCCGATATAGAAAATCTGCATACATAGCATGCGCTTTTGCTTCTTCAGGATGAGCAACCACCAAGCGTTCGCATAACTCAAACGCTTCTATTTTGGCTTCTTTATTACTCTCTGATGCGTCAAAGTAATCCAGTAAAATTTTTATCTTATTATCAATATCTGCCTTGGGGTTTTCAAATACGCGGTATATATAACCTGCGGCCTTTTCCTCTTCACCTCTTTGGCGATAATAACTAGCTAGTGCGAAATTCAATTTAGGATCATCAGGAGCTATTTCCTCCATTTCTTTGTAAACTAATAACGCTTCCTCATCTTTTCCATTGACAATGTAGGTATCTGCCAAGGTTTTGTAGAACTCCATATTTCCAGGATTCGCTTCAATAAGTTTGCGTACCTCTTTGGCCGCTTCATCTACATCGCCATTTTTTAAGTAAACTTGGTGTTTCAGCATAGAAATTTGCTCAGATACACCCATTTCTTTTTCTATTCGATCTAGCTCAGAAAAACCTTTTTTCAAATTGCC
>CBFHLF010000055.1:0-12819 GCA_965656555.1 uncultured Acidiluteibacter sp.
TTTCTATCGTTTCTTGTGCTGAGGCTACTTGAACGATTATTGATAATATAAATGCTATAAAAAATTACATTCTTCTATATCTTTCAATTTATTAATTCGAATATTCAAATTGGCTATCCAAAGGGATAGTAAAATCCAACCAATTACTGCCGGATAAAAAACCAAACGCATATTACTATCTAGATCGTAGGAGTCAAATGCAGGGTTTCCTCCATTTCCTGGATGCAACGAGTCATACATTCGAGGCAGTACACCTATGAAGACTATTAACATTACAAAAGCAAAAATGTTATAGACGGCAGCTATTCTTCCTCGTTTTTGTTCTTCGTCCATCGAACTTCTGAGAATTAAATAGGCGAAATATACTAGCATAGTAATTGCTGAGCCATTTAATTTGATATCATTCGTCCAGTATGCACCCCACGTAAACTTGGCCCATAAACTTCCAGTTAACAGACCAAGTATACCAAAAGTGATACCCGTATTAACCATTTGTTTCGCAATGGTATCGTGCTCCATGTTTGATGAAGAAAGGTATTTAACGCTGTAAATTACAGAGAGTAGAAATAGAAAGATCATTGAAAACCACATAGGTACATGAAAGTACAAATTCCGGATGGTTTCGTAAAGAATAACTTGTTTAGGGACTTCAATAAGGAAACCGCCAATCACGGTAAAGAGAAGGAGCAAAAATGCGAGTATTTTCCACCAATTTTTCATAACTATAGTGGCTTTTTGAGCACTGAAATTAGGCTATATTTAAGCTCTCCAAAGGTACGGAAATAATATATATGCTAATGTGACAATTACTACATTAATCAGTCCTAAAACGAGTAAATAGATTCCACCTTCCTCAAAACCAAACCCAACACCCGACAGTGTAGAAACCTTAATAACTGTTAATAGCAGGGGCAACATAATTGGAAAACTCAAAATGGCCATCAGTGTCGTGTTGTTGTTCGTCTTTGCGGCTATAGCAGAAATAAAGGTAAGCACAGATGCGATTCCCATGCTTCCTAAAACTAAGCCTGCTGCAAAAAGGCTTAAATTTTCAATTGGGTTTCCGATTAGTAGGCTAAAGAAAAGGAGGTGAATAAGTCCAACAAAAACAATAAGTAACATATTATAAATTGTTTTTGCTAGAATGAGAGAGTGGGGAGATACCAGGGTGTATAAATATAAAAAACGACTATCAGATTCGTGCTGAAATGTTTTCGCGGTAGCATTTGTCGCCGAGAAAAGAAGGATAATCCAAAACAATGCATTCCACACTTTGGTGTCTTCTAGTTGGTTGAAGATGAGGTATGCAACAAATATTGTTGAGATTACATAAAGCACAATACCATTGATCGCATATCGTTGCCGATATTCCATCAAGAAGTCTTTTTGGATAAGTGATAGAATTTGTTTCAAGTGCTAATCATTCAAGGGTGCAAATTTATTCAATTGCTTTATCTTTGCCTAAACCTTTGCAGCATATTTATGTTGACTTATAAAATTATATAATGAAACGAATAGTTTTAATCTTATCGATTTTTCTAACATCGATTACAATTTTAAATGCACAAAATATGAATTTTTACGATTTTAATGTTAATGATATCAATGAAAAACCTTTTGAGTTGTCTAGTCTAAAAGGTAAAAAAGTATTGGTTGTGAACACTGCATCCGAATGTGGATTAACGCCGCAATACGAAACCTTGGAAGAGGTATTTCAGCAATATGGAGGTGATGAATTCACTATTATTGGGTTTCCTGCTAATAATTTTGGAGCTCAAGAACCTGGTTCTAATGCTGAAATAAGTGCTTTTTGCGCCAAAAATTATGGCGTTTCTTTTCCTATGATGGCTAAAATATCTGTTAAAGGGAGCGATATTCATCCGCTATACAAGTGGTTGACATCCAAATCAGAAAATGGAGTGGAGGATGCACCGGTTGGTTGGAATTTTCAAAAGTTCTTGATTGATGAAAAAGGAAACTATGTGGGGATGGTAAATCCTCAAGAGAGTCCTGCATCACCGGAAATTATCAATTGGATTGAAGGGAAATAATATGAAATTAGATATACTAGCTATTGGTGTTCACCCCGATGACGTAGAGCTTAGTGCAACGGGAACGCTTATAAAGTCCATTGCACAAGGAAAAAAAGTAGGCATATTAGACCTTACTCGAGGAGAATTAGGCACTCGGGGAAGTGCAGAATTGCGTCTAAAAGAAGCCGAGGCTTCTGCAAAAATTCAAGGTATACATGTTCGTCAAAATTTAGGCATGGCTGACGGTTTTTTTGCAAATGACGAGGAGCATCAGCGTAAAATAATTGAGGTTATTCGTAAATATCAACCTGATGTAGTTTTGTCCAATGCTCCCTCTGATCGTCACCCGGACCATGGCAGAGCTTCTAAGTTGGTTTCAGATGCATGCTTTTATTCAGGACTTCGAAAAGTGCTTACGTCTTGTGATGGAGAGCCGCAAGATGCTTGGCGACCAAGAGCGGTATATAATTATATACAAGATCATTATATTAATCCTGACTTTGTGGTAGATATTACGCCTCATGTCGATCAAAAGCTCGATGCAATTATGGCATTCTCTTCTCAATTTTATGACCCTAATTCAAAAGAGCCATCTTCACCAATTTCTTCTGAGAATTTTATACACCACATTAAAGGTCGGTGGTCTAATTTTGGAAGGTTAATTAATGTGGATTATGCAGAAGGCTTTGTTGCTGAACGTCCTGTTGGTGTAGATGATCTACTTTCTCTAAAATAACAGTTGCAATTATTGCATAAAAAAGCCCTAACTCATTGGTGAGTTAGGGCTTTTTTATTAATTGGTTTTAAAAAATTGAATGCTTAGACACCCAATACTTTTGCATTTACTTTAAAAATAGATTTAATGTCCAGCTCTAAAGGAAATGTAGTTGCTCTATTTGTTCCATATTGCAGGCTTAGCTTAATTTCTTCTTGAAAAATAAACTTCTTGTAATCACCTGGCAGTGGGTCTAAAATTAGTTCTTTTCCAACATTTTGAGGAATCACCATTTTGTTGGCAACTTCAATTCGTTCATTGTCATCTGAGTAGATTCCATCTCCATTTAAGTCAGCCATTATAAATACTCGAATATAGTCCATGAACTGGAAGTTACCTGAATCGGGTGATAGAATAGAAATATCTAAACTTTTTAATTTAACTTCTTGCACAAGACTTCTTTGTGTATTGTTTGTTTTGAACGTAGTATCGGAGTTTGTTGATACTGGAGGGCCATCAAAACGAATAGAGTCAGCGAAAAAAGGTGCTGCTGGGTAAGTGAAATTTTCTGAAAATTCTAAATCAAATTGAGTTAATTGATCTAGTTCGTCAATGATGTCTTCACAAGAATAAAAAGAGATAGAAGAGAACAATGCTAGAGCAATAAATACTTTTTTCATAATGTATATTTTCGGTAAGACGGAAATTAACCGTATTGGTTGTCTGATGTCTATACTTTCTGTAAAAAAGGTTTAAGAAGTTGGTTATTTATCTTTTTAACGTCAAAGAAAGGAGTGGGAGTAGCGCCAAAGCTAGCAAAGTATTTCTCAATACTTTTTATCATACTTCCTTCAAAATTAAAAACCAAGTTTTTCTCTTTAGCTAAGAGGATGGCTTCCCAAAGTAACCAGCTTAGCGCTCCTGAATTTCTGTATTCAGGGTCAATAGCGCCACAGGTATAATATAACTGTTGATTATCCCAACAAACAAGTAAGGAGGCTATTGTTCGGCCGCCTATGGTTACTTCTTGTATTCGGGCTCTATCAACGTTCTGTAGTTTAGCAATTCTTGATAAATAAGCTAAATCGTAACTCAATGGTTCATTATGAGATTTGGCGTTTTCTTTTTTTAATTGAAATAAAGTGTCTGCTTCTTTCGTGATCGCCAGCTCACCTAATGATTGTGCTTTTTTTATTTCTCTACGAAGGGAATCTTTTAAATTGGCGAATAAATCTGATTCCTTTAGTTGTGTATCTAGTAAATAAGTGTAGCGAACCTTTAGCTCGTAATCGTTCCAATAAAAAGGTAGTAAATAACTTTCAGAGGTGTCAAATTGTCTCAGAAAAAGTCCACATGCCGGTAGTTGCTCAATGAGTGCCTCCTGCGCTTTACGCATGAAAGAAAGTCTTTTGTCTGGTTTGCTGTCGGGTGGAATAGCATAGGAAATCCCTTGATAGGGAGTTAACATTGGTGGAATAATGGCTTTTTGGCCCCATTTACTTTTCAATAAGTAGGGCATGCATGCCAATATTTCTTCTCCTTTTTTATACAATAGAACATCCCAGTTATTTTTCACCACAGTTTCCCACCAAAGGTATGACCCGAAAAGGGAAACAGGATTTCGTTCGCAAAAGAGTTTAAAAGCTTCTTTGTTGTCCATTAATTATGCAACTATTCTCTACAATAACAAATCTACTTTTATTCTTTTTAGCTTTTGGTGATTTAATGTTATTCATCGAATATATTTTGATTTTTTGTTGCTTGCTCAAGCGTATTTCAGTTATTTTTGTGTTATGATACAACGGATACAAACCATATTTTTATTGGTCGCTCTTGCGATTAATGCAGCGATATTTAATTTCTCTTTAGCTACGATTCAATACGAAGGAGTTTCTAATGACTTTACCATGATGGGTTTAATAGATAGAGGCACAGGAGAGTATCTTTATACTAATTGGCTGATTCCGGGCTTAGCCATATCAACCATATTAGTAGCCTTGTTTGCTATATTTTTATTTAGAAAGCGATCCATTCAAATTAAAATCACTCAACTCGCCTTGTTTTTCCAAACAGCTTTTGTGGTTTCAATATTTTATTTTGTAGATCAGGTAAGCACAGAATTGGCGAAATCACAAGAATTAATTGCTGACAATATAGAAGTGGCCTTTTCTTCTGGCAGTTGGCTGTCTTTGTTTCCTTTTGTTTTTATTTTTCTAGCTATACGAGCTATCTCAAAAGATGAAAAGCTAATTAAAGCTGCAGATAGGTTGCGCTAGATTGCAATTTTCATTTGTTTTAAATGACTAACACTCTCTGGGCCTAAGTTAAAAAGTACATCCAGAATGCTTAGGTTAGACTCGAAGGGGTATTTATCTGCAAAAACTTGCAGGTAGGAAGGTTCAGTTATAAGTTTTGGAAGGTTCTTGTTTTTAGGGGAAATTAACCTCAAGTCCTTATATTCATCATCGTCCTCCATTACAAAAGTGGAGGTGTTTTTTTGATTTAAGTCAATTTTTAATAAGTCGGTGACTATGGCTTCTGCCGACTGGTTGAAATCAATAAGAAATGTGTGTTTTTTACCAAGATACAATTCACTTATTTTCCGATCATAGTACTCGAAAAAGGGAGAGCGTTTGTAGGCGTTTTCAATTGTTTTCCAATGCAAGCTTCGCCAATTTTCGGCATCAGAAATTTTAATGTCTTTTGTTAATGAGTGATTTTTTCTCCCTGCTAGTGGTATGGAAAGTGTAAAAATTCCATTTGCGGTCATAATATAGGTTCTATTCCTATAGGTCTGCTTTGGGAAATGTTCATGAATTTCAATGTAAATTTCATCTGTTTTTAAATATTCACTATACTGAATAGCAGGTGCAAAATAGGCGGTAGAAAAAATACTCTTACTCATTACAAGGCGGCAATAGCAGAAATTTCAACGTTAACATTTTTGGGTAAACAAGCTACTTCAACTAATTCTCTAGCAGGAAAGTTATCGGTAAAATAGTGTGCGTAGACCTCGTTGATTGAATCAAAATTTTTGATGTCAGAAACAAAGATGCTGCATTTAACAATGTTAGAATAATCAGCCCCTACCTCATTTAAAATAGCGCCTAAGTTATCCATCACTTTTTTAGTTTCTGCTTTAATGGTGCTCAGCTCTAATGATCCTGTGTTTGCATCCATAGCAATTTGACCGGATATGTATAGTGTATTTTCTACAAGTACAGCTTGGTTGTAAGGCCCAATAGGTGCAGGGGCATTTGCTGAGTTTATGATTCTTTTCATCGTTAATTAATTAAGTCGTAATAGTTTCTTCTTCTATTTAGTTTTAGGTCTTGTAAAACAGATGCCTTTACGTTTATAGTTACATTATAGCTTTTTTGGAAACCAATAGGAACCCAGTTAAAACTCAACTCCCAGCAATGGAGGTCTCTGTAAATGTTTACATTAGTGTAGGTAACGTCTTTTCGCTCAAAATCATAACCTGAATTGAAATCAACCTTCCATTTTTCGGTAAGTTTCAGTTCGCCATTAAAGTTAAGCGTTTGAGTAATATTCTTCTCTATTCTTGGTTTATCATACCTTATAACATACGATAACCCAAATGCCCAAGGGACATTAAAATCAATATATTGATCTAAATTGCTATTGATGTAGTCGAGGTCCTCTTCAGAAACGTTATCACTCTTCTTTTTTGATTTATCGCCTCCTCTAAATTGCATTTGAAAAGCCACCTGCCCATTGGTAAAACGAGCTAACTTCCCGTTTTGCTCTAGCAATGTAGTATTTATTCTATTTTCAGTTTCTTTATCTAGTGCATATGGATCAAAGGTTCCGGAGAATGTAATGTTGAGCAGATCATTAATTCGTGTTCGCCCATTTAATCGAATAGCATCCCACTTTAAAGAGTCGCGCTCAAAATCGATTCCGGATGTAAGACCTAAGTTATCAAGTATTTTTACCTTTTTTACAGCCATTCCGGTATCGGCTTTTTCAGCTACTTTCATCTCTACTACGTTCAAGATGTTAAAATTAAGTCGATTGCTACGGCTTGTGTTTGGTCTCCCAAAAATACCTGTTTCGTATATGGAATATTCGACTTGCTTACCGCTTGTGTCAGTGTATTTTTGTATACCGTCTCTAACTTCTGGGGTGAAACTATAAGTAACCAATGGCGTCATTACATGGCGAATAGCTTTTACTTTTCCTTTTTTAAATTGAGCCAACCCATAAATTTTTGTTCCTAAACTTGCTGAGAATCGCACATTTCTAGCACTGCTAAACCCTCTAATCGTATCTGTGTCTAAAGAAGGAATTACATTCCCATCGCTATCGGTAACATTGTTGTCAGTATTGAACGACCGATTGATGGTCTTAAAATACCAAAGCTCGTTATAGCTAATGGTAGGCTGTAGGGTAAAGTATTTTCCGATTTTTGCAGATGTGCTAATCGGTATGTTATGCTGAATACCATTCCTCATTTCGTTAGAAATAATATTTTCGATATTGCTTAGAGAGATATTAGAGTCAGAGACGCTTAATGAATTTCTAAAATTACCAGAATAAGACAGGCCTATATTTCTACCAATATTATTTTTGGTGCTTTTTCCTTTAAATGGAAAAATACGCGACATGTTTAAACCAACATTCGGAGCCGAGATAGATACTTGTCTTGTTTGGGTATTCTGACTATGACTAGCTCCCACATTCAAAGAAAATGGAGAGTTCGGAAAAAGCTTGCTATAGGTGATGGATGACTGAAAGTTGTTTGACAGGTAATTATTAGGTGCACTATTTAGGTTGTTGGTAAAGTTGGTGCTAGTTCCTGCCTGCACACTTGCTGAAAAGTTACTATATGGTTTTGCTTTCGGGTCTTGGCTGTGTCTCCAACTGACCCAAAATTCATTGCTTTCAGAGTAGGAAGGAAATTCTCGATACCCATCCCTAATTGAAGAGTACGAAAGGGAAACATTTCCGGTATGGGAATACCTTTTTTTGTAACTTGATTCAACTCTTCCTGAATAACTTCCTTTAGAATAAATATCCCCTGTTACTTTTAAATCAGCTCGCTCGCCAATTGAAAAGTAGTATCCTCCATTTTTTAAGAAAAATCCCAAACGAGGAGAGTCTCCATATGCGGGAATTAAAATACCTGAAGAGCGGCCTTTTTTGTTTGGAAATAATCCAAATGGTAATCCCAATGGAGTAGGTACGCCGCCCACCTTAAGAACTGTTGGGCCAGTTACAATTTTATTATTGGGAATAACCTTGAGTTTATTAGTAGCTAATGAGAAATGAGGTTCGTCTAGGTTACATGTGGTGTAATACCCATCCTTAATATACAGGACATCAGTTGCAGTCTTTTTTACCTTGCTTCCTTTAACAAATCCTTCACCTTCTTGTGTGGTTACTTCAGAAATTGTTCCCTTTTTCGTTTTGAAATTATAAGTCATTTCCGAGGCACTATAAGAAGACCCATTTTCTGTAAATTCAGGAACCCCTTTAGGGTTTCCGGTAGAATCTTTCCCACTTTTAGCAAATACTAAATCATTATTTAAGTCTACAATAATGGTGTCTGCAGTTAAACTTATATTGCCATAATACACTTCCGCATTCCCAAAAAGATAGATTTTTTGGGTTATTAAATCCACTCGCATTGAGTCTTTAGCTTTGTATTGGGTCTTTGTTTCTACAGCATCTTTTGATAAAGTGGTATCAACTTTGTTAACGTCAGTGCTGTCAGAAACAATAGTAGCATTATCAGGGCTGAAAACAATAGATGTTTTAGCCAATAAGCAGTTGCTAAAAATCGTTGGAGTTATCAACATTATAGCGATGAAAAACTGTAGAAAGGAAGCCTTAGATAACAAGGTAATATAACTATTTTTGTTGATAGACTAATGCGCTCAAATGAGGCACCAAAGCTAATTAAATTAAATCAATTTCAGATTTTATAACATGAAATCACAACAAATTTTAACCCTTATAACTGCGCTGCTGTTATCTTCTCATTTTTTGTTTGCTCAAGAAGCTCCTGACAATTTTTTTGGAGGAATCAAAACAGTTGTGATTGATGCTGGTCATGGCGGTAAAGATGTGGGGTGTCTAGGATCAGTTGGTCGTGAAAAAGATGTTGCTTTAGCTATATCGCTTAAACTTGGAGGATATCTCGAGGAGACTTTCCCCAATTTAAAAGTTATCTACACAAGGAAAACAGATGTTTTTATTGAATTATATGAACGAGCAAGAATCGCAAATCGCAATAAGGCGGACCTTTTTATTTGTATACATGCAAATGCCGGAGGCTCTTCTGCATTCGGAACCGAAACCTATGTAATGGGTAACGCTAAATCTGAAACGAATTTGAAAGCAGCTCAGCGAGAGAATGCTTCTATTTTATTGGAAGATAATTATGAGGCTAAATACGATAATTTTGATCCAAACTCTGCGGAGTCTTACATTGCTTTAACTCTAATGCAGAGTGCATATCAGGAGCAAAGTATAGAGTTTGCGGACAAGGTGCAACGTCAATTTAGAGAGCGGGTAGGTAGAAGAGATCGAGGAGTAAAGCAAGCTCCATTTTTGGTGTTACACCAGACCACGATGCCTTCAGTATTAATCGAGACAGGCTTTCTTACCAATGCATCAGAAGAAAAATTTCTAATTTCAGAAGTTGGTCAAGATTACCTTGCTTCAGCAATTTATAGAGCCTTTAAAGAATATAATACGGAAATTGAAAATCGAGCTAGAATTCTATATGATGCAGAACAAGCTGCATTAAAAAGAGGAGCAGATGTGCATAAGATTAAAAAAGAACAGCAAAAAACGAAAAGCAAAACCATAGAGTCAAATGAAGATGTTACTTTTATGGTTCAATTAGCGACTTCATCAAAGCTTGTAGATACTAAGCCAGAAAATTTTAAGCGATTGGACGGAGTGCAGTATTACGAAGCAGGCGGGCTTTATCGCTATACATACGGAAATGAGGATTCTTGGGACAAAGCATCTGTTTTGCAAAAAGAGGTAATTGAAAAAGGATATACAGATGCATTTATTATTGCATTTCATAAAGGCAAACGGATTTCTGTAAATGAAGCCCAAAAGCTTTTAAAATAGAAAATATGAAAGTTACTAAAGAGGTTAAGTTAGGTGTCATAGTAGTTCTTGCAATAGGGCTTTTTATATGGGGTGCCAGCTTTTTAAAGGGTAAAGATATTTTTTCTAAAGACGTTTACTTCTATGGCGTTTATCCTAGAGTAGAGGGATTGGGGGTTTCAAACCCAGTTATCATAAATGGTTTTAAGGTTGGACGTGTAAATAAAATCTACTTTCATCCCAGTATGAATGGTGATCTAGTGGTGCAATTTTCAGTTGATGCTAATAAGTTTGATATTCCAATTGATACTCGGGCACGTATCGCTAGTGCTGATATTCTGGGGTCAAAATCAATAGATTTAATTATTGGAGAGTCCATAAAGTTTGCAAAAAGTGGTGATACACTCCGATCTGATGTGGAAGCTTCTTTAACCGATGAGGTGAATCAGCAAATATTGCCACTAAAAAGAAAAGCAGAAGATTTGATTCAAACGGTAGATTCGGCAATTATGGTGGTTAGTGCAATCTTTAATCAAGAAGCACGAAACGATTTAAGCGCTAGTTTTGGAAGTATTAAACGATCTCTTGAAACATTCGAGATGACTGCAAAACGGATTGATAATATGATTTCAGAAGAGAAAGATCATTTTAGTGCAATTTTTGCAAATGTTGAATCTATTTCTACCAATCTAAAGAACAACAACGAAAACCTAACTGTTGCTATAGAAAATATTAACCAAGTGACTGACTCATTGGCTAACTCAAACTTAAAGCAGACTATTAATAATGCCGCAATGGCGATGGAATCTGCAGCAGTAGTGCTGAAACAAATTGAGAATGGGGAGGGTACAGTAGGATCGTTGTTAAATAACGATACGCTTTACACGAATTTAGAGGCAGCCTCGCGCGACTTGGATAAGCTTTTCTTGGATTTACGATTGAATCCTGAGCGTTATGTCCACTTCTCGATTTTTGGAAGAAAAAATAAAGATAAAAACGATAATAGGGTGAAAGGCCCAAATGAAAAATAAAAACAACAACCACTTGAACTTGAAATATGGGAATAGGTAATATTATTTTTATCATTTTGGCGATAACTGCCGTTGGTTTATTCGCTAAGAATTTAAAAACGATTATAAGAAATATCAATCTAGGAAAAGATGTTGATATATCGGATAATAAATCTGAGCGTTGGAAAAAAATGCTGATGATTGCAATTGGCCAATCGAAAATGGTAAAGAAACCTATCTCAGGTCTGCTACACATTATCGTTTATGCAGGGTTTATCATTATAAATATAGAAGTATTAGAAATCTTAATTGATGGTGTTTTTGGTACGCATCGTTTTTTCGCTGGTTTCATCGGAGGTTTCTACGATGTATTGATATTTTCATTTGAATGGTTAGCGCTACTGGTTTTAGTAGCTTGCGTCGTTTTCTTAATTCGAAGAAATGTGTTATCCATCCGTCGTTTCGGTTTGAAGGAAATGATTGGATGGCCTAAAACTGATGCAAATATTATTTTGATTGTTGAGGTACTTTTAATGGGCGCATTTCTAACGATGAATGCAGCAGATTACGTTTTACAAGGCCTTAATGCAGATCATTATATAGTAGCAGGTGCTTATCCAATTAGTGCCAACTTAGTGGCTCCTCTTATAGATGGAATGTCAATATCAGGATTGGTTACGCTAGAGCGTGCTACTTGGTGGTTTCACATTATCGGAATATTTGCCTTTTTAAATTACTTGCCGTACTCTAAGCATTTTCATATACTGCTAGCATTCCCAAATGTTTTCTATTCGAAGTTACAGCCCAAAGGTCAGTTCACGAATATGGAGTCTGTAAAAAAAGAAGTCGAAATGATGTTCGACCCAGAAGCTGATCCATACGCTGCGCCCGCTGAGCCTGTAGGTGAGCCTGAGCGATTTGGTGTTAAAGATGTGACAGATTTATCTTGGAAAAATTTAATGGACGCCTATTCTTGTACAGAATGTGGTCGTTGTTCTGAACAATGTCCTGCGAACATAACAGGAAAGTTACTTTCCCCAAGAAAAATTATGATGGACACGCGCGATCGTTTGGAAGAAGTTGGAAAAAATATAGACCAACATGGCGCTGACTATACCGATGGAAAGTCGCTTCTAGGTGATTATATTTCTGAAGAAGAATTATGGGCTTGTACGACTTGCAACGCCTGTGTAGAAGCCTGCCCTGTTAGTATTGACCCACTGTCAATTATAGTTGAAATGCGTCGATCACTTATAATGGAAGATTCAAAGGCTCCGAGTGAACTAACTGGAATGCTTACAAATATTGAAAATAATGGAGCTCCATGGCAGTTTGCAACCGCAGATAGGCTAAACTGGAAAGACGAAAATTAATAGATACCGATAGATAATAACAGATAGATAATGAGCGAGCAATCAATGAAGGTAAATACAATGGCCGAGGTAATGGCTAAAGGAGAACAAGCTGATGTTTTATTTTGGGTAGGATGCGCAGGTAGTTTTGACGATAGAGCAAAAAAAATAACTCGAGCTTTCGTTAAAATACTAAACCATGTAGGGATAAATTTTGCTGTATTAGGAACTGAAGAGAGTTGCACAGGAGATCCTGCAAAAAGAGCGGGTAACGAGTTTTTATTTCAAATGCAAGCAATGGGAAATATACAAGTACTCAATGCTTACGAGGTGAAAAAGATTGTAACGACCTGTCCTCATTGCTTTAATACGTTGAAAAATGAATATCCTTCTTTAGGTGGAGATTATCATGTAATGCACCATTCTCAGTTCTTACAAGAGCTAATTAATGATGGGAAGTTAACCATTGAAGGCGGAGTATTTAAAGGAAAAAAAATTACGTTTCATGATCCGTGTTATTTAGGACGAGCGAATGATGTTTATGAGGCTCCTCGAAGTTTAATTGAAAAATTAGATGCCGAATTAGTAGAGATGAAGCGCTGTAAAAGTAAAGGGCT
>CBFHLF010000056.1:0-12695 GCA_965656555.1 uncultured Acidiluteibacter sp.
TTCATTATCATGCAGGCAATTGTTTTTCCATACATTAATATTTTATGGATTGGATGTATTATCATGACTCTCGGCAGTATTATCGCGGTTATCAATCGGATTCGATTTCCAAAATTAAGATCGTAAATTATTATGGCTATAGCATTTAAGAAAAAAAGAATTACCCTTATTGGCGCAGGGAACGTTGCTACTAACCTCGGAGTAGCTCTAAGATCTAAAGGACACTTTATCCATCAAATATACAGTAGAGGGCAGCAAAACGCTATGATTCTTGGGCATTCTTTAAACTGTGACTATACTACCAAAATTTCTGAACTTACAGACAACACAGACCTAATTATTCTAGCTGTTCATGATGACAGTATAAGTACTTTTTTAAAGCAACTAAAAATAAAAGACCGCTTAATTGTTCATACATCAGGAACCACATCATTGTCTGTATTTGAAGAACAAGGATTTAAAAAGTTTGGTATTTTTTACCCACTTCAGACATTTTCTAAACATGATGTTGAGAGCCTTTTACCCATTCCAATAAGTGTAGAAGCTCCCAATAAAAAAATTGAAAGCGAACTCCTTGAGATTGCAAGTAGTATTTCTAATAAGGTATTCTTATTAGACTCTGAGAAGCGAAAAGCACTTCACGTAGCAGCAGTTTTTGCTAACAATTTCAGTAATTATATGTTTCAAATTTCTCATCAAATACTGGAGAAAGAGAACATATCATTTGAATTAATTAAGCCCCTAATTAAGAGAACTGTTGAAAAGTTAGACGGAAACACTCCTGAAGAGGCACAAACAGGCCCTGCTGTTAGAAACGATCAAAAAATTATAGGTAATCATATTGAGTTTTTAAAGGACCACAAAGAATTTCAACAAGTATATGCCCTATTGAGCGAAAGCCTAACCAAAAGCAAAAAGTAAAATGAGTAATTTCAAATCAGCACTTAAGACAATTAATACTTTTATACTCGATGTGGATGGCGTACTGACAAATGGAAGTGTGCTAGTATTGCCTGACGGAGAACAAGTAAGGCAATTTAACATCAAAGATGGCTATGCTCTTCAATTAGCGGTGAAGCTTGGTTACCATATTGAAATCATCTCGGGTGGTACTTCTGAATCAGTTCGCAAACGTCTAAATGGACTAGGTATTGAGCATGTAAATTTGGCATGTAAAGATAAAATGGCCGTTTTTAATAAATGTATCCAAAAGCATGGGCTTGTTCCTGAGAACATCCTCTATGTTGGGGATGACATTCCTGACTATGAGGTGATGAAAGCCGTGGGATTAGCATGCAGCCCTAATGATGCTGCTGAAGAAATAAAAAGTATTTCACATTATGTATCGCCTAAAGGCGGTGGTCAAGGCTGTATTAGAGATATTCTAGAGCAAACCATGAAAATACAAGGTAAATGGTTTGATGCAACAAAATTTGATGCAGAAACCGCAGCAGGAATAGGTCATCAGTTTGGATGGTAAAAAACATAAAACTTTACCTAACAGCACATTATGTGCAAGATATTATTCGAATAATCCATAATTAATCGCTATATTTAACTGATTAACGACCTTAAACTCTAATCATTTAATCATATGCGAAACCTAATATTAGCGATAATCGCAGTTTTTCCTGCGGTTGTATTTGCTCAAGAAACCACGTCAATAGCCGATCAATTAAGAAAAGAAGGAAAACTAAAAGAAGCGATAGCTGCATACGACTCTCTTTATAAAGTAGATCCTACCAACCGTAATAATACATACAATTATGCATGTGCGTATGCATTGATGAAAAACATAGATTCAGCTTTTCATTACTTGAATATTGCCACAGCAACAGACTCTATGACGGCTCCCCTAAATGATCCTGACTTTTACTTTTTACTGGAAGATGAGCGTTGGGAATTATTTGAGGACAAGATGATAAAGCGAATAGCAGCGAAGTACAATCCATATGCTGATCCTGAACTGACCAAGGAGTTGTGGCGAATGAAGGTAAAAGACCAAGCTTTTTATTATCACCTGCAGGTAGCCAACGAACAAAATGGGATGGGGTCACCAGTAGCAAGAGCTATCTGGGAATTAAAACACCTTATTAATACTGAAAACCTAGCTCGATTAGAGGAGATAATTGCAGAACATGGATGGCCTAAGCGAACTGATGTGGGAAATAGCGCTGCACAAACGGTATTTTTAATTATTCAACATGCAGACCTTGAAGTTCAGAAAAAATACCTCCCGATGATGAAGGAAGCAGCTGATAATAAGGAAGCAAGCTGGTCTGCACTTGCTATGCTATTGGATCGTATAGAAATGCGAGAGGGAAGACCACAAATATACGGTTCTCAAATAAGCAGAAATGAAGAGGGAGCGTACAAAGTTTATAAATTGATCGATCCCGAATACGTAAACCAACGAAGAAAAGAAGTTGGCCTACCTCCGATTGAAGATTATGTAGAGAATTGGAACATCACCTGGGAGGTGGAACAGAAAAAGAAGTAGAAAATATAAATAACTGTTGTTGAATAGTATTCAATAATTAGATGTACTTTTAATTTTAGTTCAATAATTAAAATATGAAAACTCTTTTACTTTTACTAACTGTCTTTACCATTAATGCATCGGCTCAAGGTTATTTGTTTTTTGGCTCACAAACGAGCAATCAAGTATACAAAGTTGACATTGTTAGTAAAAACATAAAAGCAATAAGCTCTAATATGGCCCTTATCAGGAGGCTTAGCACTGATACACTAAATCGGCATATCTATTGGGTAGTTGGATCACAGAATAAAATTGTGAGAGCGGATTATAACGGAGCCAATGTTGTGGATATTCTCAATAATATCACCAACATTAATAACATAAAAGTAGATCCTGTAAACAATCAAATTTATTACACACGTCCGGGAGCCAATACCATTTTTGTTTGCGGACTTAATGGATCTAACCCTAGAGCACTCATAAATCAAGCTTTTGGGGTGCAAGGCTTAGCTATAGATGTAATGCAAAATACTATTTATTGGACAGAGTATGGAAATGGAAATATCAAAAAAGCTCACTTAAACGGAACAAGCCAGTCAACCATCTATAGCTCTAATGATTTAGTATTTGATCTTGACTTCAACCCTAGCAACAACTTGTTGTATTTTTCTAATCGGACAGGTAATGTTATCCAGACTATTGATACCAATGGAACAGGACTGCAAACAATAGTAAATGCAGGAAGTGGATTAGGTAGCATAAAACTAGACCTGAAATCAAATCAGTTATTTTGGGTAAACAATGGCACCACTAGAAATCAAATTAGCTACGCTAATACAGATGGGTCTAATATCCAAGTGATGATTGACACTAGCAATTTTATCATAAGTGGAATTGCAATTGGAAATTTTCAAACTTCTGTTGGGGTTTCAGGGAATGATGAAATACCAGGACTATCCCCTTCAGTGTATCCCATTCCTTTTTCACAACAATTAATGGTAGATTTTAACCAGAATTTGGCTACACTAGCGTCGATAAAGCTATATGACTTAGCAGGCAGAGAAGTTTACAGCGAGCTTAGAATACTGAATAACCAATTTACTATTGATCGGGGCGATTTATTGTCAGGAACCTATGTTCTAACGATTAGAGCACCCCAATCCGGTAAAATACTACTAAGTAAGAAAGTTATTGTAAACTAATTTTTACTTTTGAATATACACTTATGCGAACATTCACATACAGACGAAAGCCTCATTTCAACTAAGAAATGAGGCTTTTCATTTGGTGTGTATTCTTGTTAACTTATCGTAATCGGGTTGTCTACCTTGGTTTTCAATAAAGCCAATTCAATCACTTCGATCATTTCCGTCACATAGTGAAACTTCAACCCTTTCAGATAACTTTCATCGATTTCTTTGATATCTTTTTCATTATCTGCAGAAAGAATAATCTCTTTGATGTCCGCTCGCTTAGCAGCCAAAATTTTCTCTTTGATTCCTCCTACAGGTAAAACTCGGCCTCTTAGCGTTATTTCGCCGGTCATTGCCACATTTCTCTTCACTTTTCGCTGTGTAAATGCAGAAGCCAAGGCTGTTAGCATAGCAATACCCGCAGATGGGCCATCTTTTGGTGTAGCTCCCTCAGGAACGTGAATGTGAACGTTCCAATTCTCAAATATCTCAGCTGTTAAATTCAATGGCTCAGCATGGGCTTTAAGATACTCTAAGGCTAGTGTTGCAGACTCTTTCATTACATTACCCAAGTTTCCAGTCAAGGTAAATTTTCCCTTACCTTTGCTCAAGCTCGTCTCTATAAAAAGAATGTCTCCACCTACTGAAGTCCAAGCTAATCCTGTTACTACGCCGGCTACATCATTTCCTTGATACTTATCCTTTGAGTGTCCCGGTCCAAGTATGGATTGTAAATCATCAACCGAAATGGTTGAGTTGTATTCCTCCTCAAGTGCTATTGACTTGGCAACATAACGCACAATACTTGCTAGCTTTTTCTCTAATCCTCTAACGCCGGACTCTCTAGTATACTCTTCACAAACCTTCTCAATTACTTGCTTCGGTATAGAGATATCAGTCTTCTTTATTCCATGTGATTTGATTAAGCTTGGAATCAAGTGCTTTTTAGCTATTTCAATCTTTTCTTCTACCGTATATCCATTGATTTCAATAATTTCCATCCGATCGCGCAAAGCTGGTTGAATAGAAGATAAATTATTGGCGGTAGCAATGAATAAAATCTTTGAAAGATCGTAATCCATCTCTACAAAATTGTCGTAGAATGTTCCATTTTGCTCTGGATCCAACACTTCTAGCATTGCTGAAGAAGGATCTCCGTGATGATCTGATCCCAGTTTATCAATCTCATCCAAAACAAAAACAGGATTTGATGTCTTGGTCTTTTTTAAACTTTGTAAAATACGACCCGGCATTGCCCCAATATAGGTTTTACGATGTCCTCTTAGCTCCGCTTCATCACGTAAGCCACCTAATGACATGCGCACATATTTTCTACCCAACGCTTCCGCGATTGATTTACCCAATGATGTTTTACCCACTCCAGGAGGTCCATAAAGGCATAAAATTGGCGACTTCATATCACCTTTTAGTTTTAAAACAGCGAGGTGCTCAACGATTCGCTTTTTCACTTCTTTTAGGCCAAAGTGATCGCGATCCAATACTTTTTGAGCTCGTTTTAAATCAAACTTATCCTTGGTATACTCTTCCCACGGAAGGTCTATTAGGGTCTCGATATAATTCACTTGAACGGAATATTCGGCAGAAGCTGAATTCATACGTTGCAGTTTACCCAGCTCTTTTTCAAATCGTTCTTTCACCGATTTAGGCCACTTCTTTTTAAGTGCCTTTTTCTTGTACTCTTCCACTTCTTGCTCTTGTGGATTTCCGCCCAACTCTTCCTGAATCATTTTCATTTGCTGATGCAAGAAGTACTCTTTCTGTTGCTTATCGATATCCGTTTTTACCTTGCTCTGTATATCGTTTTTCAGCTCCAGCATTTGAAGGTCTTTTGACAAATGTGTCAACAGCATCAATGCTCGTTCTTTGGTGTCTTTTTCCGTCAGAATGTGCTGCTTCTGCTCAACTGTTGCATTCATATTGGACGCAATAAAATTGATCAAAAACGAATTGCTATCGATATTTTTAATCGCAAAAGAAGCCTCAGAAGGCAAGTTGGGAGAATTCTCTATAATCCGCAGCGACATATCTTTAATAGACTCAATTAGTGCAGCAAAGGCATCATCTGTTGGCACATCGCCAACTTCATAACTGCCGATATTTGCTTTGTGATACGGCTCTAACTCCGTAAAATCAAGCAATTCAAATCGCTTTTTACCTTGAATAATAACGGTCGTATTACCATCCGGCATCCGAAACATTTTCAAAATGCGGGCAACGGTTCCTACCTTATTCATTTGCTCAATCGTAGGGTCTTCTACCTTATCGTCCAATTGGGCCACTACTCCAATCGTTTTATCTCCTTTGTTGGCGTCTTGAATCAACTTAATTGATTTATCTCGGCCTACGGTAATCGGGATAACTACTCCAGGAAATAAAACGGTATTTTTTAATGGTAATATGGGTAATGAATCTGGAATTTCCTCAGAGTTCATGCTCTCCTCATCTTCCGTAGTCATTAATGGTATAAATTCTGTTTCTTCATCAACCGCTTCAGAAAAATTCAAGTGGTCGAAATCAAAGCTCTTCTTCATGTATATCCTTTCTATTTTTAGTCATAATGGCAGTAAATTCATGTTTACTCCCCTATTCTAATTTCCAAACCCTATAATTCAAGGGTTGTGCCATTTATTATAATCGGAAATAATGACAAATATTAGTTCTCAGTAGTATGTTCAAATACAAATTTGATGATTTGTCGGTCTTCATCCGTTAAATTGATTCCTCTTCGTTCCATCATTCGTTGAGCAACTTCGTAGGCTTTATCAAGCGCATAAGTAGCGTTGCCTCCCCAACTAAAGTTTGGAATATATTTAGGAGGAAAACCGCCTTCAAAAATAGTCGCAAAAATTCCAACTACTGTACCTGTATTAAACATGGTATTAATGCTACTCTTTGAGTGATCCCCCATAGCTAATCCACAAAACTGCAAACCAGTATTCTCCATTTGATTAGTGGTGTAGTTATAACAACTGACTTCACCGTAATTGTTCTTCAAATTTGAATTATTGGTATCTGCGCCCAGGTTACACCACTCTCCAATAACAGCATTGCCAAGGTATCCTTCATGTCCTTTATTGGAGTAGCCCATTATAATGGAATTATTTACTTCTCCTCCTACTTTACAGTGGGGACCTAAAGTAGTTGGTCCATAAATCTTTGCAGCGCACTTTAAAGTGGCATGCTCACCCATTGCAAAAGGCCCTCTTATGATAGACCCTTCCATTGCTGTTGCATGCTCACCGATGTAAATTGGCCCATTTTTAGTGTTCAAAATACATGCTTCTACTTCTGCCCCTTCCTCAATAAAGATTAAGGATGGATCACCTAAAACACGATTCGAGTCATCTAGCTTTTGTGATGCTCTTCCATGTGTAATTGCTTTGAAGTCTGCCGTTAGCACCTCCCCATTATTCAAAAACAGGTCACTCCAATGGCGAATCAAAAGCACTTCAAAATCGATTAGTTGCGTCCCTTCTACTGATTGCACATCGATGTAGGTTAACTCCTCATTATTTTTAAATGCGATGATCTCATCATTCTTAAAGAGCACTTCATCTTTTTCAAGTGCTGATATCGTTGACCACAGTTGCTCGTTAGGTATTACCCGAGCGTTGATAAATATATTTTGGGCGCTGTAGCAAACTCCATACTTCTCTGATAAATAATCTTCCGTGAGAAAAGAAATCTCCGTTTCCCCTGAATCAATCGATTCTGAAAGTAGACGACCCCACTTTTCTGCAATGGTATCAATCCCAATCCGCAACTGAGCAGCAGTGCGTGTAAAAGTAAATGGCAAAAGATTTGTCCTGTAGTGATCGTCAAAAAGAATGATTTTCATAGCAAACATATTATGAATCAAAAGTAATTAAAAAGGAGAGGCTTTATTCCACCAAGACTTTACTAAATTTGTAGCGATGTATAGAAAAGATCAAGTGAAAGGTATTGTTGCAATCAGCTTATTTAGCATAATAGGTGTTAGCTTTTTTGTGTTTGGCGATGATAGTCCAATTACTAAATATACGGCGATGATTGCTTTTCTCATTTGGTTGGTTTCAATCTATATAATTGGTAAAAAATTCGATAAAAAAGACTAAGCGATGTTTGGAGATATGATGGGGAAGTTGCAAGAAATGAAGCAACAAACAGAAGAGATCAAAAAAAGACTGGACACCATTAGCGTTGATGGTGAAGCAGAATCTGGTAAAGTAAAAGTGGTGGTTACAGCCAATAAAAAAGTGACTTCTATTACTATTAGCGATGAATTAATGGCCGACGGAGACAAAGAACAAATTGAAGACCTCACCATGATTGCTTTAAATAAGGCACTAGCAAAAGCTGAAGAAGTATCCAATGCCGAAATGGCAGGAGCAGCAAAAGGATTTTTACCAGGGATGGGGTTATAAAATTGTAAGTGTTATTGGTGTAATCCTAATTGAAGGCCAATAGTCATGTTAGGAAATTCACCGTAGTTATTGTCGCCTTCAAACACATCGGATAATCGATAACGAACATCAATTGTAAAGCGGTTGAAACCTATTCGAGCTGAAACTCCATAAGCGTAATCGGTCATATAATCGAGGTGATAATCTTTCACTAAAGTTTCATCTGCCCCAGGCACTGCATTATCATTTCTGGTATAATGAACGGTTCTATAATTCCAATTGGCATAAGCTCCTAAGTCCAAAAATATACCTGCCGAGTGTTCCTTATTTTTAAATTTAAATCGATTAAAAACAAGTAACTCCAATGCATTTATAGCGAGCATTTCTTTATCGTGGAGTTCTCCATCAGGCACATTTTTACTCGAATCTTGCACAGGTAAAAAACGCGTTCTGAGGTAAGAAAAATCAAACCCAACTTCATACACCTTGCTCAGTTTATATTTATTTCTAAAACCTACGCTGAATGTAGAAGAATTGCCATATTTTAAGGAAGAACTATCCCCCTCAGATGGGCCAACAATGAAGCCATAAGCCAAAAAGGCGTGCGTATATTTGGATTTATTTGGCCCTTTTTTAGGAATGGTTAAATCGTCCAAGTTCCGATTGTATTCATCGACTTCATCATCTTGTGCAAAAAGAGAAAGCGAAAAGAAAAAAAGCAGAAATAATGGAAGAATACGCATTGGTCAGTAATTTGGCAATTAAATATAATCCAACAAATATATGATAATTGATTTTCGAAGCGATACGGTAACCCAACCAACTGAAAAAATGTTGATAGCGATGATGCAAGCAAAAGTTGGAGATGATGTATTTGGAGATGACCTCACAACGATAGAACTTGAGCAATATGCAGCTGACCTTTTTGGCATGGAGGCAGCTCTTTTCTGCCCTTCAGGAACGATGACCAATCAAATTGCCATTAAGGTTCACACCAACAGTCCCGGAGAAGTTATCTGTGGTGACTTATCGCATATCTATCATTATGAGGGAGGTGGTATCGGATTTAATGCAGGACTTTCTACTCGATTAATAGCAGGAGATAAGGGTAAAATTACAGCAGAACAAATTGCTATGCACATCAACCCTGATGATATTCATGCACCACCAACACAATTGGTATCATTAGAAAATACCATAAACAAAGGTGGTGGTGGAATTTATGATTTTGAAGAAATTAAAAAGATAAAGGCACTATGCGATCAGCATCAAATCCCACTTCATTTGGATGGAGCTCGACTATTTAACGCCATTGCAGAAACAAAAGAAACAGAGAAAGACTACGGAGAGTATTTTGATTCTATCTCGATCTGTTTGTCAAAAGGATTAGGCGCTCCGATTGGATCTCTATTACTTGGAAAAAAAGAGTTCATCAAAAAATCAAGGAGAATCCGCAAAATACTTGGAGGTGGAATGCGACAAACCGGTTTTATAGCGGCCGCTGGATTATATGCATTGCAGTATCATCGTGAACGTCTAACAGAAGATCATGTATTAGCGAAAGAAATAGGCAACGTATTATTGAATCAACACTTTGTAAAATCGGTAGAACCAATCGATACCAACATTATTATTTTTGAACATACCGAAAAATATCAAACAGAAGAACTATTAAGTGAATTAGCTAATCTTGGAATAAAAGCGGTTAAAATGGGTCACCAAAAAATACGATTTGTCACCCACTTAAATCTTCCTTCAAACACCTTGAAACTTGTTCAGAGCAAGCTACCAACATTAAAATAGTTACACCAGTTGATAAATCAACGAATTTAAGCAACAAACAAAAGTTGCATCTTTTATAATTTTATTAGTTTTGTCCACCAATACAAAATCAATCTTTAAAAGAAAATAAGATGTCCTATAGCAATATTGTAGACCTACTAGGAAAAGATGCCGACCATCTTTTGAATCATGAGAGTAAGACCATAAGTAAAGATATACTGCATTTACCAGGTGCAGACTTTATTGACCGATCTTTTAAAGATACCAATAGAAGCCCTCAGGTTTTAAGAAGTTTACAAGCATTATATGGCCACGGTAGATTAGCTAACACAGGTTATTTAAGTATTTTGCCGGTAGACCAAGGCATAGAGCATTCTGCAGGAGCGTCTTTTGCTCCAAACCCAATTTTCTTTGATCCTGAGAATATTGTAAAGTTGGCTATTGATGGAGGGTGTAATGCAGTAGCCTCTACGTTTGGTGTTTTAGCAGCAAACTCGAGAAAATACGCGCACAAAATTCCATTCATTGTAAAATTAAATCACAATGAATTTTTAAGTTATCCAGAAACATTTTCTCAAATCTCTTTTGGGTCAGTAGATGAAGCTTGGAACCTAGGTGCTACAGCTGTTGGAGCAACTATTTATTTTGGATCAGAAGATAGCAATCGTCAGATTGTTGAAATCGCGCAAGCATTTGAACGTGCTCACGAACTAGGAATGGCAACTATTTTATGGTGCTACTTGAGAAATTCAGACTTCAAGAAAGACGGTGTAGACTATCACACTGCTACAGATATTACCGCTCAGGCAAATCACTTAGGAGTGACTATACAAGCAGACATTATCAAACAAAAATTACCAACGAATAATGGCGGATATAACGCTATTAACTTTGGTAAAACACATAAAAAAGTATATACTGATTTAACTACCGACCACCCAATTGATTTATGTCGATACCAAGTAGCAAATTGTTACATGGGCCGAAATGGATTGATTAATTCAGGTGGTGCATCAGCAGGTTCATCAGATCTAGCGGATGCGGTAACAACTGCAGTAATCAATAAACGAGCAGGTGGTCATGGATTAATTTCAGGTAGAAAAGCATTTCAAAAACCAATGAAAGAAGGTATTCAACTACTGAACACCATTCAGGATGTATATCTTTCAAATGAAATTACCATAAGCTAAAAAAATTGGAGGCAGAAGAGCATATGAGTTGGTTCAAACGAATAAAAGAGGGTATCCTTACTCCTACTAAGGAAAAGAAGGAATTACCTGAAGGGCTATGGTATAGTTGTCCGAAATGTAAACACGTGGTACCTAACAATGATCACTTAGAAAACCAAAAGGTTTGTGAGGAGTGCGGTTACCACGAAAGAGCAAATTCTGAGGAGTATTTCCAAATTATCTTTAATGAAGGAAAATACTTAGAGCTCAATCCAAACATGACTTCAGGCGATCCATTAAAATTTACAGATACGAAGAAATATACTGATCGATTAAAAGCTACACAGAAAAAAACAAAACTTAAAGACGCTGTAAGAACAGCTGTTGGAAGTGTGGATGATAACCAATTAGTTGTTGCAGCCATGGATTTTGCCTTTATTGGAGGCTCTATGGGTTCCGTAGTGGGTGAAAAAATTGCAAGAGCTATCGATTATTCCCTTGAGCATAAAATACCATTTTTGATGATTTCAAAATCAGGGGGAGCTCGAATGATGGAAGCGGCGTTTTCGTTGATGCAAATGGCGAAAACATCTGCCAAATTATCGCAACTATCGAAAGCAGGAATACCCTATATTTCTTTGCTGACAGACCCTACAACGGGTGGAATTACGGCATCATTTGCTATGCTTGGTGATATCAATATAGCAGAACCAGGAGCATTGATTGGATTTGCAGGACCGCGTGTGGTTAAAGAAACCATTGGAAAGGATTTACCAAAAGATTTTCAAACCTCTGAATTCTTGCTGGAGCATGGATTCTTAGATTTTATCGTGAATAGAAAGGAGTTAAAATCGAAATTAAATCAGGTATTGAATTTATTTAAAAATTAAGTCAAAAAAGCAAAGTATTAAATAATATTATTACATTTGCACCCTTAAAATTTACAAGAATAAAAGATTAGATATGTATCTTACAACAGAAATAAAAGAAGGATTTTTCGAAAAATACGGAGAGAAGAAAACCAACACAGGATCTACTGAAGGTCAAATTGCACTTTTTACTCACCGAATTAGCCACTTAACAGAGCACTTAAAAAAGAATCATAAAGATTTTAATACTGAGCGTTCTCTTGTAAGATTAGTAGGTAAAAGAAGAGATCTTTTAGATTACTTGAAAAACAAAGACATTAACAAATACAGAGCGTTAATTAAAGATTTAGGAATTAGAAAGTAAATTCTTGAATAGATCTTTAACATACATTCTATAAAATTTTTATTTGGGGGACTGTTCACACATGTCCCCCTTTTTTATTTATCAATTGACAAAAGAAAACAATAAGTATGTCAAAATTAGGAATTGAAGAAGTAATCGATTTAGGAAATGGAACGACCATTTCGATCGAGACAGGTAAATTAGCTAAACAGGCTGATGGATCTGTAGTAGTAAAACAAGGTGATACGATGCTATTGGCAACAGTAGTATCTGCAAAATCTGCAGGTGAAGATGTAGATTTTATGCCGTTAATGGTGGATTACAGAGAAAAATTCTCTGCAGCAGGTAAGTTTCCAGGTGGATTCTTAAAGCGCGAGTCTCGTCCATCAGATTATGAAATATTAGTATGTCGATTAGTAGATAGAGCGCTTAGACCATTATTCCCTAGCGACTATCA
>CBFHLF010000057.1:0-12680 GCA_965656555.1 uncultured Acidiluteibacter sp.
GCAGGTAAGGCGCTAGAAGTTGAAGGTGGTAGCCCGATATTATACGAACACTTATTCTGGTTCTTAGGACACCCTGAAGTATATATTATTTTATTGCCTGCTTTAGGTATTACCTCGGAGGTTGTTGCAACCAATGCACGTAAACCTATTTTTGGTTACCGCGCAATGATTGGTTCTATTTTAGCAATTGGCTTCATTTCTGTACTAGTTTGGGGTCACCATATGTTTGTAACGGGTATGAGTCCTTTCTTGGGAGCCGTATTTACCTTTACAACCTTGTTAGTGGCAATTCCATCAGCAGTAAAGGTGTTTAACTACCTAACTACACTTTGGAAGGGGAATATCAAGTTTACTCCTGCAATGTTATTTGCTATTGGTTTAGTGTCAACATTTATTACTGGAGGATTAACTGGAATTATTCTAGGGGATTCTGCATTAGATATTAATGTTCATGATACTTACTTTGTTGTCGGTCACTTTCACATTGTAATGGGTCTTTCAGGTACATTCGGTATGATTTGTGGTGTTTATCACTGGTTCCCTAAAATGTTTGGACGTATGATGGATAAACGTTTAGGTTACGTACACTTTTGGATGACCATAACCAGTGCTTATGGAGTATTCTTCCCTATGCACTTTCTTGGTTTAGCAGGTGTGCCTAGAAGATATTATACTAATTCTTCTTTTCCATTGTTTGACAATTTAATCGACATTAACGTAACCATTAGTATTTTTGCTATGATAGGTGGTGCTGCGCAATTTATTCTATTGTACAACATGATCTACTCTATGTTCAAAGGGCCTAAAGCTCCAAAGAACCCTTGGTTATCTAATACTCTTGAGTGGACCACACCTGTAGAACATATACATGGTAACTGGCCAGGAGAAATTCCTGAGGTGCACAGATGGCCTTACGATTACAGTAAGCCCGGTGCTGATCAAGATTACATTCCACAGAACGTACCCCTTGGTCCTGATGAAAAAGATGAGGGTCATTAATGACTTTTGTAACCCATATTTAAAAATGTCCTTAACTTCGTTAAGGACATTTTTTTTAACTGTAGATCTTGAATAAATTATTCTCTATATTATTTGTTTTACTATCCGGTTCTTGTATGGCTCAACATTTTGAGCACGACATTAAAGAAGCGTTGTCAAAACCTCCCATCTTGGATTTGAGATCTGATTCACGGCATTCTTTTATTAACCAATCAGGAGTTAGTATATTCGGTGTGAAGGGTGGTATTGAATACAACCGAAAGCTTCGGTTCGGTCTTGGGTTTAATATATTGGCCACACGACTGAATAGTACCATTGAGTACGATTATGAAGGTGTGACGCAATCAACCAATGATGCTCGTTTAGTTTTCTATCATGTTTCACCTTATGCAGAATATGTATTTTACAAAAAAGAAAGATGGGAAATCAGTATTCCTGTCCAATTTGGAATAGGGACGTCTTATTATACCTACAAAACAGAATCCGGTCAGCGCTTCAGTGATAACCGAAAATTCATTCTGACGTATGAGCCTGCTATTACAGCACAGTATAAGATTCTCAAGTATTTTGGACCTGGGTTTGGTGTAGGTTATAGACTTATGATTGTAGACAACGATGCAATTGAGGAGTCTTTTAACTCCCCGGTGTATATATTTAGGTTTAAAGTATTTTTTGGCGAAATTTATAGAGATTTAAAAAAGTAACGTTTTCATGATAGAGCATTTGGATCCCAACTTTGATTCTTCCCCTGAGAGAGATATTGATAAGGTGTTGAGGCCTGACCAATTGGAAGATTTTGCAGGACAAAAGAAAGTAACGGACAACCTCCGGATCTTTGTTGAGGCTGCACTTCAACGCGAAGAAGCTCTTGATCATGTTTTGTTGCATGGTCCTCCTGGTCTTGGTAAAACTACTTTGGCTAACATTATCGCTAATGAGTTAAATGTCTCGATTAAAATTACATCAGGACCTGTATTGGAAAAGCCTGCTGATTTAGCAGGCCTATTAACTAACTTAGATGAAGGAGATGTGCTTTTTATTGATGAGATTCATCGTTTAAGCCCTATTGTTGAGGAGTATTTGTACTCTGCTATGGAGGATTACAAAATCGATATTATGATCGATTCTGGTCCAAATGCACGCACGGTGCAGATTAAATTGAATCCATTTACATTAATCGGTGCTACCACTCGAGCAGGATTACTAACTGCTCCCTTGAGGGCTCGATTTGGTATTAATTGCCGCTTGGAATATTATGATAGAGCTTTGTTGTCAAAAATTGTAAAGCGTTCTTCTGATATTTTACGAACTGAGATTATGGCAGATGCTGCTGATCAGATTGCGGGCAGGAGCAGGGGAACACCGCGTATTGTTAATGCTCTACTTAGAAGAGTTCGTGATTTTGCTCAAATTAAAGGTGATGGATCCATTAACTTGGAAATTGCAAACATTGCACTTACTGCTTTAAACGTCGATCAATACGGTTTAGATGAAATGGATAATCGAATCTTGACTACCATTATTGATAAGTTTAAAGGAGGTCCTGTTGGTTTATCAACTATCGCTACAGCTGTTGGAGAGCAAGCAGGTACTATAGAGGAGGTATATGAGCCTTTTCTAATAAAAGAAGGCTTTATTATGCGAACGCCAAGAGGTCGTGAGGTAACAGAAAAGGCTTATAAACATCTTGGTAGGATTAATCATCGTAACTCTGGGACACTTTTTGAAAATGAATAATCCTGAATCCCATTCAGAAATAGTTAAGCGTATTGGTTATGAGTTGGGTTTTTCCTTTGTTGGAATTTCCAAAGCTGAACGACTCCATGAGGAGGAACCATCATTAACCGAATGGTTGAATAGTGGAGCCCATGGCAAAATGAGCTATATGGAGAATCATTTTGATAAGCGTCTTGATCCGACCTTATTAGTGGATGGAACAAAATCCGTTGTTTCTTTGATGTACAATTATCATTCAACAAAGAAACAGCTACATAAGGATGCTCCTAAAGTTTCAACTTATGCTTATGGAGAGGATTATCATTTCGTTGTTAAAGACAAGCTTAAAACGCTATTAAAACGGCTCAATGAAGAAATCGGGACTATTAATGGAAGAGTATTCGTTGACTCTGCTCCGATTTTAGAACGTGCTTGGGCAAAGAAATCGGGTCTTGGTTGGATTGGTAAGAATAGCATGTTGATCAATAAGCAACAGGGCTCTTTTTTCTTTTTAGCAGAACTATTAATAGATATTGTTTTAATGCCTGACGGTCCAATTAAAGATTACTGCGGTACCTGCACAAAATGTATTGATGCTTGTCCAACTGATGCCATAGTTGGTGATCGAATTGTGGACGGTAGTAAATGCATCTCTTTCCTAACGATAGAGCTTAAAGATGAGCTAATACCTAGTAGCTTTCAAGATAAAATGGATAATTGGATGTTCGGTTGTGATATCTGCCAAGAGGTATGTCCTTGGAACAGGTTCTCGAAGCAGCATACGGAAGAACAATTTATGCCGAAAGAGGAACTGTTAAAGATGAGTAAAGAAGAGTGGATTCACTTAAATGAATCCACCTTCAGGGTTTTGTTTAAAAAATCTGCTGTTAAGCGAACTAAGTTTTCTGGATTGAAGCGAAATATAGATTTCCTTAAGCCATCTCAAAAACATCCGTAATGGTGTCTGCATATAAATGACCAAAATTTGCCATGCACCAGGCCTTCAACATTAAGGATTCTTCTCGCTTCAACCATCTCTTCGCCTTCATTAGTTCTTTTCTAAAAAGCACTTTATCAAAGCTTACTTTTCGAAGAACCTTTTTACTAAACTCGTACATAATTCCTACTAATTTTGAGACTTCAATTTACAAAAATAAAGTTCAAAATGGATGTTAAAAAATGATATAATTCTTAACTAGAAATTGTTAAGAAAAGCTTATTCGCTCCAACGGTAAGATGCTTGGTTTAGGCGCATCAAGTCGATAATTCTATCCACTACAGTGGAAGCAACTTCTTCGATTGTTTGTGGCTTACTGTAGTAAGAGGGCACTGCAGGGCAAACGATTCCACCTGCTTCAGTAACAGCTTTCATATTATTAATGTGAATCAGGTTGAGTGGGGTGTCCCTTGCGACAAGAATTAACCTTCTTCTTTCCTTCAGAATAACATCTGCCGAACGTGTTATTAAGTCATCGGAAAACCCGTTGGCGATACGACCAAGAGTACCCATTGAACAGGGAACAATGGCCATCGTTTCATATTTAGCAGACCCGGAAGCAAAAGGTGCCATAAAATCTGTTTTCTCGTAAAAGTCGAAAGGGTAATTTTCAAAGTCGGAGTTTCCAAGTTCCCATTGCCACACATCCTTTGCATTTTTGGACATAACCACACCCACTCGTTCAATCTGATCTTCAAGTGTTTTAAGTTTGTCCAATAAAAGTTTTGCGTATATCGATCCAGATGCTCCGGTAATCGCGATAATGATTTTACGTCTAGCCATTTATGCTCCCAAATTTATAATGCAATGTGAATGTTAAGTAGCTATGAAACATTCCTGCATTGAATCGGTTCAAACCGCCTGCGCCTCGAGGTAAATTATTTATGCGCTCAGCTGATTGGTAATCTCTAAAGGGAACAATGGAGTTTGAAAACCTCCAGCTCATAATGAGATGCTCATTAAAATTAAAAGCTATTCCTGCAGTAAGTCCTAAATCGATATTTCTAAATTGATTCCATTCTGCCGGTAAAGAAAACTCTCCTAATTCATCTTCTAAATGTTCATTTACCAGTGTGGAAATATAAGGCCCTACTTCAAACGTGAATGATTTATAATCATATTGGTAAAGAACAGGTACTTCGATGTAGTCTAGCCTTAGTAGAAAGAAATCATTATCTCCTTCGCTAGTGTTTGGGTTTCTCCTGCTTCCCTTTTGTGTATACGTTATCTCAAATTGTATATGATGTTTTTCTTTGAGATTGATCTTAGCGAAACCACCAAAAATAAGTCCCGCTTTATTAAATCCGGAGTAACCATCGCCACTCACTTGAGATGCCGCAACGCCTGCTTTTATTCCCGCATCTATGGCTTGGGAGTAAGACAAAACTGTGCCTAAAGATAGCGTAAGGGTCAGCAGTAATTTTAAGTACATCATTTTAATTTGACTTGAGTAGCTTGTAATACCTCTTTGCTATCACGGTCAGACAAATAAACGATTACCTTCATGTTTTCGGCTTTCCATCCTCCATCTTTTTTAAGCACGTATTCTTTATGATAAAGCTCATCTCTTACTGCTGGTAAAGCAGTACTTCCCCATGCTCCGTTTACAGCTCTTCTCATTACATACTTATGGTCGTAATCTGATTTCAATACACCATTATCAAGTTGCCAGCCTATAATATGATCTTCTAACAAATAAACTTGAAGATTATGGTCTTCCGGAGAGTCAAAAAGAAATTCATAGTCAATGATAACGCGTATATACTGCTCATTTGGTGCGTACCAAACATCCAAATCTATCATAGCCGTTTGTGGGTCATTGATGTGTGCATCAACTGTTCTTCTCCAATTGTCTTTTCCTTCTGATAGTTCTGTTAATCTACTCACAATACCGCGTGGGAATGTATTAGAAGGATTGAATGTATTCTTTATTATTTCTCCCTCAGGATTAGATCTCAGATCTAATCCATATACTCCAGAAGTGTCTGGGTTTGGTTCTGCAAAGTTTCCTGCATGTATAGATATTGGTAATACCTGCTCTCCGTAGATAGAGTCTAATTGGACCAAAATTCTTGAACCGTCAGGACAAGCTGTACATTGAATTCCTGTGAACTCTTCAATTAGTAAGTTTCTGGAAGTAGTCGGGGTTCCTTCATGCTTCTCCCATGTTAACTGCTCTAATCCTAGTGAATCCAATACGATACCATCATCATAAACGATGGTTGATCCATCGTCCAAAACATCTGGGTAAGGATTGGTTACTTCATCGCAAGCTGATAATACTATCGTGCTTGTTATAAGTGTATATAGTTTAATATTGTTCATAAGCTATTTTATTAAAAACTACTTGTTATTGATAGGTATAAACCATTGGATGCAGGAACTACTCTACATACACCGCCTACACAAAATATACCTGCTCGTTGCCGACCATATGATAACGAAATTCTGTTACCATGATTGTTGTATCCGGCAGAAAAGTTATAGTATAACACTTCATCTGCTTTTGGGTTGTCATAATTGTATTGACCAAGCGCAGCAACAAACCAGTGAGGAGAATAAGAATATTCCAACACACCCGTTGCCCAATCACCTTGGTCTTGCTTTGTTTTGAGTAATTGCCCTTCAAAACGCAGAGAATTTCTCATGTTAAATTTATAGGTTCCTTCTACTACACCTATATGCGCTTTGATCATAGGGGTTTCTGGTGGTTTACCTTCAATTACTGCTTGGTTGTAAAGCAGGTTAGAGTAGGTGAGGATCATTTTAAAGTTCTTGCTGACCTTTTTATTGATTTGAACATTCAAATCCCTAAAAAAACGCTGACCTGTTCCAAAATACTTAGAGGTGTATATGTTCCGCTGAATGTCTTGTGTAGGGTCTAGTGTGTCTTTATCAATGTCCCATGCAAAAGAAGCATTTAACTGAATTCCTGTTCCGTATTTTCCTCCCAAAACAGATCCTTTCTTGAATTTGTAAATAACATCGCCCTGCAAAGCAGTTTCGCCGTTTGGCTGTGTTGCGTAAGGATATAAGGTTGCCAATAAATTGTATGTATGTTGTTTGGTTAGTGCGGGTTGGTAATTAATAAATAGGTCTTGTTGTCCTGCTGTACGCTCACTTCTAAAACTGAAATTGTCTACACGTTTTGCCGATAGCGAAAGTCCTAAGCCTTTTTGTGAATAAGTAGCTTGTATAAAGGCAGCTTCTCCATCGCGATAGTTAAATTGATTGTCCGTGCTTGGGTCATTCGCTTTAAAGGCATATTCAGCATTGATATTTACCTTACCTCTAGATATAATAGTCCGTGCAGAAAAAGCAGGAACATTTTCGGGTAAGATAAATTCAGGATTATCATCTTCTTGATACTTACTTACAACGCTACCTCCAAAACTAATTTTTGTTTTAGCATCAGCTAACGATTCAAATGTTTCATTTAAGTTAATAGAGGCATCAAATGCTCGAACAATCCCTGCTCCTTTTTCAAAGAAAATCCGTTGTTGACCAATCAGTCCAGTAAGCTCGATCCCATTTTTGATTTTATATTTTACGCGTATTCCATCAAGCGCATTATCATATCCTAAACCTCTTTCTTCATAGGCTCTGAGGACAAGGCCATTTCCAAATTGCTCGTAAAAGTTACCAACTGTAACGGACAACCCTTCTGAATTGTAGGATGCAAATCGGTAAGGGATACCACTTCCTTTATAGCCAGTAGGATAACCTAGTAATGCATTTTGATAGGATTCATAACGTACACCTGCCGAGAATTTACCATTAGTATAAATCAAATTGAGGAAGGCGTTACTCAATAGCTGTTCATCAGGCTGTTCCGCACCGATTAAAGTATCCTCTTGATAGTATTGCGCTTCTAGTTGAAAATTACCGGTTATTTTGCCTTGGTTTAAAACGTCTTGAATATTTTGTGCTTGGATGGTTAATGCGGAAAGAAGAACCAATGACACCAATAGTTTAAGTGTAGAGACTTTCAAAATGTAGAAAAAGTTAAAAGTGAAAGCTTGAAGAGGCACTCCACAAGCTTATTGATTTATTTATTAATAGACTCTCCTGCAGAAAGCTTCTTAATTAGGCCGTACAATTCGTATTCATCACCCTCTGAGTAGGAGTTGTGTTGCCATACGATATCTCCATTTCCGTCCACTAAAAAGGTATGAGGGACATTATTTACACCCATAGCTCTTTTTAAGTCTCCATTAGGATCTAACAGTACGTCGTACTCCCAAGACTTACCGTTTACGTATGGTGCTACTTTGCCCATATTTCTTGAGTCATCGATAGAAACGGCGATAATTTTTACGCCGGTCTCATCTACCCAATCTTCGTACATTTCAGCAATGTTGTTCAGCTCTCTTTTGCAGGGACTACACCATGTTGCCCAAAAGTTGATGACCACTGGTTTTCCATTGTTGCTAATGTTACCAGTATTAAACGTTTCGTATTCCATCGTTTTGATGTCTACAGAAGGCACTTTACCTTGATTTTGCGCCATTAATGTTACTGAAAATGTAATCAATAATGCAGTTAGTAAATTTTTCATAAAAAAGGGTTTAAAAAAATCAATCAGCACCCCCATCTATATAGATCGAAGTGCTGATTGACAGTTATTTTGAAAGCAGTATATTATTTAATTACACTTACTCTCTGAGTTGATACTTCGTTTCCTGCAATAACCTTTACAAAGTAAATGCCAGAATTTAAATCATCAACATTTAAATTCATTTTTTGCTCTCCTGCTACTAAAGTACCACGATTAATTGAAGTAACTACTTCTCCTAATACGTTTACTACTTCTACTGTAACATCTTCAGACTTTTTCAAACCAAATTTAACGTTAACCATACCATTTTGAACTGGGTTAGGATAAACAGTAAAATCAGTTACGTTAATGTTGTTTTTAGCAACACCTACAACTAAATCACTAAAATTGATCTTATTTACGTTAACAATTTCTCTTTCATTTTCACCTGTAGAAGCATCATAGTAATTTACAAATGCGATGAACTCCATTTTGCTCTGATCCCAAGAAGGATTTAAAGAAATGGTATAAGTCTTGCTAAAGTTAGAGTTGATTGCAGGTGCAGAGGTGAAAAATGTTTCGTCTCCCCATGCACTTGTTCCAGAACCTATAGCTCTAACAACATGTCTATGTGGATATCCTACGATTGGATTACCTGCATTTCCATAAGGGTGACCTGTTTGCCCTTGGTATGCATTCACTTGATTGTATCCAGACCCGGTACCTATAACACTATCTTCAACTACGAAAATTGTCAAGTTTGCATCTTGCCAGTTTGGTAAGAAATCAACGAAATCAACGTCTACTGTTAAATCAACAGTATTTGCAGCAGTTAATGCTCCAACCAATGTAATGTCTAAAGGAGTTAGTGCGGTTGATTGAGCAGAAGTATTTGCTACCCAATTTCCTCTACTATGACCTACTCTGGTTTCTCCACTGAAAATTTTTCTATCAATAGCAGCAGTTGGTGCTCCTGTAGTAAATGCTGATGCGTAAGCTGAATGAGCAGGAATAGTCATTGCATCGGTTCCAAAACCTGCATGAATACCTACTGTTACTGCTTCAGGAATAGTATTTCGAATTTGGTTTACCACAACCTCGCCATCTGGACAAAATTGACATACTGCAGTTGTGAATTCTTCTACTAGTACTTTCTTTGTTCCAGAACCACCCGCATTAACTGTAGCAGTTGTATTGATGGTATCATTAAATGCTCTTGCATCTCCAGCAACTTCTACCCAAAACTGGAAGTCTTTGTTTCCTGGAGTTCCTACATATGGGTTAGTCAATGTAAAAGAACCTTTTGTACCTGATGAGATAGATTGCCCTGTGAAAGACTCTGAAGCAACTGTTCCTCCATTTACGGTGTATTTAACGTCAAATGCACTGATTGCTGAAGATCCTGCATTTATCACTTCACCTGAAATAGTTGTAGATGATCCATTAGCAAGAATTGCAGGTAGGCTAACATTTGTTAACTCTGCATCAGCTGTTGGCTGAGTGCCAAATCCAAATTCGTAGTACGTGTTATCATCAGGGCCATCAGCAGATCCACCATTTAAGTTAACACCTGCTAAGTTAGGAGAACCTGCAACAGAAGTTGCCGTTGTTCCATTTACCTGAACACCTACTGTTAAGGTAAGAGGTGTGTTATAGTTTCGCATGTCAACTACAAATATTCTATTAGTCGTTTCTTCTAATACAATACTCCAATATACCCAACCTGTTCCGCCTGTGGCAGAAAAAGAAGAGAACATTACCCAATGTTGACGATATGGTGCTGTTCCAAAAGTTTTGGATAGAATCGCATCGTTTCCTCCA
The DNA here is from genome assembly GCA_965656555.1 of uncultured Acidiluteibacter sp. Classification (GTDB taxonomy): domain Bacteria; phylum Bacteroidota; class Bacteroidia; order Flavobacteriales_E; family Vicingaceae; genus Acidiluteibacter. The sequence goes on from CBFHLF010000057.1 coordinate 10,071, forward strand.
TTTCCTTCCATTCCCCAAACTGTTACTGACTTGTCTGGAATTAATGCTGAAGGCAATGCAGCATTTGTTTGACTTGGCGCAGCAACTGTAGATGCAACATCAAATGTTAAAATACCTGTTGAGGATACCTTATAGTTAGTTTCTGCTGAATTGTTAAAACTAAATGGGAATGGTATTGCTTGAGAAGCAGACCAAGTTGGAGTTGGTTGTGTTGCTAATACTTGTGTCCATCCTTGAGGAGTTAATACGCCTGCCGTTTGTTCAACATCTGTATTCAGACCACCTGGATTTGTTCCTATGCCTGTGTAGCTTTGCGTGTAATACTGGGCGTACCCTACAGAGGCTGTTGCCATTATGGCTAATGCAGTAATTATTTTTTTCATGTTGTTTAAATTAAGTTAGTGTATTCATCAAATTTAACAAAAAACAACAATAAAATAACAATTTATTAAGCATGCATATTAATACCCTAATTTAGATTTTATTCGATCTAAAACTTCGTGTGCTGTTTTACGCGCTTTTTTGGCTCCTTCTAATAGCAGTTTATCTATTTTTTCTGGAGTCTCCATTAACTCCCAATATTTTTTTCGTTGAATTTCATACTTCGAAATGATCAATTCAAAAAGAGCTTGTTTGGCATGCCCATAGCCATAGTTTCCACCTTCATAGTTAGCTCTCATTTCTGAAATTTGCTCCTCAGTGCCTAGTAATTCATACAATGCAAAAACGTTGCAAGTAGCCGTATCTTTAGGTTCTTCCAAAGGTGTGCTATCTGTCTCTATACTCATGATAACTTTTCGCAATTTTTTATCTGGCAAGAAAATGTTGATGAAGTTATTATAAGACTTGCTCATTTTTCGTCCATCTGTTCCTGGTATGGTCATTACTTTCTCGCTTATCTTAGCTTGTGGCATTACCAATAAATCACCTATCTGGTGGTTGAAACTTCCTGCTATATCTCTGGTCATCTCTAGGTGCTGCCGTTGATCTTTTCCTACTGGAACTAAATTTGCGTCATACAATAAAATGTCTGCTGCCATCAATACCGGGTAAGTAAATAGTCCTGCATTTACATCAGCTAATTGTTCCGACTTATCTTTAAACGAGTGGGCGTTTGCCAGCATCGGGTAAGGGGTAAAGCAGCTCAAATACCAAGTTAGTTCGCATACTTCAGGGATGTCTGATTGGCGATAAAAAACATTGTTCTCTGTATCAAACCCAAAAGCGATCCATGCTGCTGCTACCGCATGCACATTTTTTTGTCGAATGGACGCATCTTTAACCGTAGTCAGTGAGTGTAGGTCTGCAATAAAAAAGTACGCCTCATTGTTGGGGTCTTTTGATAACTCAATTCCAGGTTCTATTGCACCTAAAATGTTGCCTAAATGGATCTCTCCTGTACTCCCTGAACTCTGTATTCCTGTTAGTATTCTTGCCATGGTTCAAAAATACCAATTTGTTCCTACTTTTGCGCCTATGAAAACGGTCACTGCATTATTATCTGCACTTTGGAAATGCTATTTTTTTGTGGTGATTCTACTTTCTATTCTGGTGCTCTATCCGTTTTTATTCTTCTTACTGCAGAAGGAAAAGTTGTATCTCAAAGGGTTTCATCTTATTCGCTATCAAGCTAAGGCCATTTTGTTTTTATCTGGGATCCGGTATCAATTAGAGGAACCTGCTGTGATTCCTTCTCCTCCATACATTATTTGCCCGAATCATACGTCGTACCTCGACATTCTACTTATATATGCTACTTGTGATCAGTTTTTTGTTTTTTTAGGCAAAAAGGAGCTAGGTTCTATTCCATTGTTTAACATTTATTTCAAGCAGTTTAACCTATTGGTCGACCGAAAAAACCCTAAAGCGAGCTCGTTAGCATTAGCGCAATGTGCCCAACGGTTAAAGTCGGGTTGCAATGTGGTAATATTTCCAGAAGGTACCATATCGATGCGTGCACCGCAGATGCGGCCGTTTAAAAATGGAGCCTTTAAATTGGCGATTCAAGAGGGTGTTCCGATTTTGCCGATAACATTTACGAGCAATTACTCAATTGTTTCACCGCATCCGAATCGTTTCCTCGATCACTCACTGCCGGGGAAGGCAGGTGTAATTATTCACAATGCCATTGATACATCAACCCTAAAAATAGAAGATTGTGTAACTTTGGCCAATCAAACTAAGGAGCAAATCGCTTCAAAATTATAAACCAAGTTTATGTCAATAGATAAGTCCACCGTACAACGAATAGCAGAATTATCAAAACTTCGATTTGATGAGGCATCTCAAGAAGCTATTTTGCAAGATATGAATCGTATGCTCGATTTCGTAGAAAAGTTGAGTGAGGTAGATACGGAAGGGGTGGAGCCACTGATATACATGCTTGATGAAAAGCCCACCGTTCGTTTGGATAAAGTAGTACAGACTACGACTCAGTCAGAGGCCTTGAAAAATGCACCTGATGCAGATAGCGATTACATGAAGGTGCCTAAAGTGATGAAAGGGAGGTAAAATTGCGGTGCAATTTTATAATGTGTCAATGTAATAATTGTTTAATAAGGCAATTTAGTGATCGTTTGAGAGAATAAAGACCCTGAGTTTTGAACTCTG
>CBFHLF010000058.1:0-277 GCA_965656555.1 uncultured Acidiluteibacter sp.
TTACCCTAATCCGGTCAACGAGGTGTTACTGGTGAATATGGACCCTTCTATAAGGAAGTCTGCTAACTATCAGCTTATTGATTTAAATGGAACAATAGTTTTGTCAGGAAGTCAACCTAAAAATATCAATCTAGACTCATTATCATCAGGGATTTACTATTTGCGTATTATGGCTGAAAGTAAGCAATCAACCGTTAAAATAGTAAAACGTTAATGCTCTTCAAACAGAACCTTCTTTTTTCACTGTTTCTGATTAGTGCTAGTGTTTTGTCGCAAG